>CAZSIG010000500.1:0-3481 GCA_964606195.1 uncultured Anaerolineales bacterium | reverse complement strand
TCAGCGCAGGCGTAAAGCCTGCGGCTACATTGTAGGCGCACCCTTTATGGGTGCGTTTAGGCGGCAATGAACGCGTATGAACATTATTAACGAGCCATCCTAGCGCGAGTCAGACCTGAACCGCGCAAGTTATTTAATTCTCATTTCTTAATATTTGGGGTTTAGGCAAATTGCCAGAAACTCTTTTTCTGCGTTGATATGATAGAAGCATGAACTCTGAACAAAAAAACGCCGCGCGGAGAAAGCGCGGCGCATTTATCACTCTGAGCCTCTTTGCTGGTACAATGATGACTAACTAAGATAGCAGAGTTCCCCATCTGTGACAATCCCATTGGTTTTTGGGGATTGTCATTGATTTTTTGCGCCGCGACCAGTTTGACCAAACATTGCCCCCTCTCTTTGCACTTGGGTAATGGTTTTATAGTTACTGAAAGTCATAACTTTGCCTCCTCTCAGCGCGTCAACATCCCTTGAACTACGTCAGCTTGCCTATAGTATAGCCCTTTAGCCCTTTATAGTAATGTGAATTTGCGATTTCGGCAAGTCGTGGGGCGCGGACTGTGCTCCCAACAAAAAACGCCGCGCTACCTCCGCGCGGCGTTCCCCTCCAAGCGAATTACTGTCGATGACGAAGAAACAATGGCGCCTACGTCCCTGCTGTTTGGGATAACAAATTAGCGTCAATTAAATCTTGTGGTCTACCGGAAGCACGCTTCGCAGCAATCAAGTCCTCGCGGGATATGAAAGGGACAACCAAACCATTAAAATCTACTTCCACGCGGTTTTCCCACGCTTTATCAAATGTGAGTCCTGATATGCCCATCAATATGTCCACGCGCATAGGCGGAACACCCATTTGGTAGAAATACCCATCTTCCGCAAAATCTACCTCTGTTAGTCCCGCCAGCGGCGCACCAAATTCCCGTAGCGCTTGGTAAACAGCAGCAGCATTCTGCCTATCTGTACTGATCCACAAATCCAGGTCTTTGGTATAACGCGGTTCAGCATATTGAATAACGGCGTAACCACCAATAACCAGATATTTAACGTGATTGCGGTTGAAAAGATTCAACAGATCGCTGAAGTCGGAGTTGACGAACATCTATCCCCTTAACCCTACAAGCATGGAGAATCAAATCCCACGCGGCTTGAAATCGCATCGTAGCCGATTGGTTTTGCCAAAACATCAAATCGAATGACCTGTCCAGGTCTTCGAGTTTGCCCCTTCTCTCTACAAAATTAACTCTTATGGTTCCCATTCCAGTTCCCTCAAAAATGCTCAGAGTCGCTGGCTTCATGTTGAGGTAATTATATCTGCCTTTCCCCCCATCGTCAAACCTGCTGAAAGTATCTCTCTTGTCCCCACAAAGAATGGCGCGCTACATCCGCGCGGCGTTCTCCTACTCCACTCCCCATACCCCGCCCATCGCCTACCGCGTCGCGTCCTCCTCCGCGCTCAATCCCCCCATCCCCACTCCATCCACATAGAACAGTCGCCATAGATGATCCATCAAATAATCCCAATCCATCGGATACGTAACGACCGTGACGTTGGTATCCACTACAATCGCGTACTCGCCCCCCAAGAGCGGGTCATAATACCCGACGATGTTCACCGCGTGCCCCATCGTCACCCCCGAACTGTAGTAGTCCTCGAATGTCCCCAAAATCGGGTCGCGCTGCGCCATGATTTGCGTCTTGACATCACTAAAACTTGGACTTGTACTCTCGTCCTCGTACAAATTGGTCATCGTCAGGTAATTCCTTATCTCGTAGGCATACATCCCATCATAAACATCATCATCGCCCGATTTCTCCGCGACGGTGTCTAAATCCTCGCCAACCTGCCCGTAATAATGCGCGATCTCCAGACACGACAGCGCGGCGCACAGCCCATAATCCCCTTGCCAATAGCGTGGAAACGGCGTTATTTCGTAGTATATGCTGTTATCCACCGTCCAATCCCACGCGTCCTCCACGCCCCCTTGCACCCACTCCGTGAAGCTGTCCAGGTGCGCCTTCTTGATGCGCACGTTGCCGTTCAGATCTTTCACCTCCGCGCGAATATCGAACCCGCTCACCACCGCGCCGCTGAACCAATCTATTCGCAGCGTCTTATCGAAATCCCCGCTGTACACTTTCTTAGTATCCGAATCCCGCGAACTGGAGACCTTCACTTTGATATACGCGATCTTCGCCGGCGTCCCCTGGTCTTTCGCCTCGACGCGCACCTTGATTTTATACGTCCCCAATCCCAAATCGGACGAGTACGAGAAATAGGTAATCGTGGGCTGAATATTCTCGATGCCGACCGGATTACCGTCCACGTCATCCGCGTAGCCATCATCATCGCTGTCCGTGCGGCGCGGGTCTGCCTTCAAAAACTCCACGTAATCGGTCAAGCCGTCATTATCGGTATCATCATCACGCGGATCCGAAGTGACGCGGCGGTTGGCTACGACCTCGCCCGTGCGCAGGTGATAGATGAGCACATTCCAGCCTGTCACCTCCAGATAATCGCTCAAGCCATCGCCATCGGTGTCCGCGTCGCTCGGATCGGTATTCCAGACGTTCACCTCGTCGCCATCTTCCAGCCCATCGGCATCACTGTCGCGGTCGAGTGGGTCAGATGTATAGCCATCGCCCCCCGCGTTGACCTCCTCGTAATCGCTCACGCCGTCGCCGTCGCTGTCCGCCTTGAGCGGATCGGTGCCGTGCGTGTGCACCTCCGCGCCGTCGCTCAGCCCATCATTATCGGTGTCGCGGTCGAGCGGATCAGTGCGGTGCTGCAACTCCCCCGCCGTCTCGCCCGCGTCGTAGATTTGATCACCATTCGCGTCGTCCCACCCATCGTATAAACCATCGCCGTCAGTGTCCGCGTTGTTCATGTCGGTATTGCCGTTGTACTCGAACCCATCGCGCCAGCCGTCGTCGTCCACATCCGCGTCGTTCGGGTCGGGATCGAGCAGATTTATCAACCCGTCGCTGTCGTCATCATCGAATACCGTCGAGAGCAGCGGATTCGGGTCTTGCCCATCGGAAATGCCATCGCCATCAGTATCTGCCCACAGCGGATCGGTCACCTCCCCGTCTTTGTTCTCGATGAGGATTTTGTCCAGATAGACGCTCGGTCCCAAATACACCACCAACTTATCGCGGTCATCATCTTTCGCGTACTCGAAGCTGTACCAGTGGAAAAAAGTGTACGTTATACTTAACTGCGCGGTGATCACCCCGCTCGGATAATCGTCGTAGATTTCCGCGCGCAACCAGCCATCCGCAGACGGCAGCGCGTTCTTCGCCCGCACCCAAATCGTATAACTATCCGGCGGCGCGGTCAGCCCCGCGTCCACCACCCATTCATCGGTTGCCGAACGCCGATATACCGCCCTGCCGTCGCCCCAATACCAAGTGTAGGTGATCGGCTCGGTGGCACCTACGGATGGCGTCGCGGTGAACGTCGCAGGGGTACTAATTGCGG
>CAZSIG010000499.1:0-3488 GCA_964606195.1 uncultured Anaerolineales bacterium | reverse complement strand
TCTGAACTCATTGACGTTGAAAAGGTACAAGCGCTCACAGATACTTTTTCGGAGATGACCGGTATCGCGAATGCCATTATTGACCTCGATGGAGAGATAATAACTGGTTCCGGGTGGCAGCGTATCTGCTTAGACTTTCATCGTCCCCACGCGGTATGTGGTAAACGGTGCATTGAAAGTGATACTATTCTGGCTCAGCAGATGCTTCAGGGGGAAAAGGTGGCCATTTACGAATGTATGAATGGCTTGATAGACGCGGCTGCCCCCATCGTGATTGAAGGTGAACATGTAGCCAATTTCTTTACGGGGCAATATCTATTCGAGGCGCCGAATGAGGAGTTTTTCCGCGCCCAGGCGGCTGAACATGGTTTTGACGAATCCGCTTATCTTGCCGCGTTGGCAGAAGTACCGGTCGTGCCGCGGGATAATCTGAAAGTGATAATGAAGTTCTTGGCACAGTTGGCAGCGTTTATCGGAGAAATGGGGTTAAATCGCGTTAGACAACTAGAAGCGGCTGAGAAATTGCAGCAAGAGATTAGTGAACGGCGACAGACAGAAGAAGCGTTAGAACTGGTACGTTATTCGGTTGATCAAGCCACCGACGCGGTCTTTTGGTTCGATAGCGATGCTAACTTCACTGACGCGAACAAAGCGGCTTACCGTAATTTAGGATATACGCGTGAGGAATTGCTCAATATGACCGTATTCGACATAGACCCGGTATTTCCTAAGGAAGAGTGGGAGAACTTGAAACAGCAGGTCAAAACGCGGGGGGGGCTGAATATCGAGACTCAGCACCGCACCAAAGATGGGCGCGATTTTCCGGTGGAAGTTAATGTGTATCATCTCGAATTTGAGGGCAGAGAGCAATACTTCTCTTTCGCGCGGGATATTACTGCCCGCAAAGAAGCTGAAGCAGAACGCGCCCGCTTGCAACAACGAGCATTAGAGGCACAGCAGCAGGTCATTCAAGAACTATCCACTCCGATTATCCCGCTGATGCAGGGGATCATCGTCATGCCGTTGGTGGGCATCATCGATACCATGCGTGCCCGCGACATCACCCGTACTTTGCTGGCGGGCATCAGCGAATATCGCGCTAGGGTGGTTATCTTGGACATTACCGGCGTCCCCGTTGTGGATAGCGGCATCGCGGCACATCTGGATAAGACGATTCAGGCGGCGCGGCTAAAAGGGGCGCGCGTGATCATCACCGGCATCTCCGACGCGGTCGCGGAGGCGATTGTGGATTTGGGAATTGACTGGCGCAAGATTGAGACACTGCGCGATTTGCAGACTGGGCTAATTACTGCGTTAGAGCGTATGGGAATTAGGTTAAGCAAAGAGAGTATAAGGTCATAAACATAGCATTTTAGGAGATTACAATGTTAGAACATACTACGATACAAAAACTAGAGGATTTGTTATTAGTTTCTGTCCCGCGAGATCTGATGGACGAGGAGGTGTTACAACTGCGCCGCGCGGTTTTAGAGCGCATTCGCCAAAACCAGTCGCGCTGGGTGCTGCTAGATTTCTCTCTAGTTGATATTGCCGACAGTTTTTTCGGGCGGTTTATTCAGAGCATGGCAGAGATGGCGGAATTGATGGGCGCACGCGTGATCGTCTCAGGGTTGCAAGACGCGGTGGTGGAGACGATGATTGATCTGGGAATGAATTTGCCCAACATAGACGCGGTGCTGGATTTGGATGATGCCCTGGAATTGAGCCGTCAACAGAGAGAGAATGCCACAAATGGAAAGATGAATGAGTGGGCGGATGAAGAGAGTGGCGCGGCGTGGGACATACCATTTGAAGACTCTCTTTTCACCGATTTGAGTGAGGTGTAAGGATGACTGATCAAGTAACCCAAGAGACGATGGAAATTAGTGGAGTAATAGACGCGGTGAAGGCGCGACGGCGCGGGCTAGAATTGGCACAAGAGCTAGGTTTTTCGCGTCCTGATGCGACCAAGATCGCGGTGGTTATCTCGGAATTGAGTCGGAATATCTTGCTCTATGCTAAACAAGGCACCGTTATCCTGAGCGTTGGCGACGGTGATAAGAAGTTTTTCAAGATCGTCGCGGAAGATCACGGCCCCGGTATTGAGGATTTGGAAAGAGTACTGATAGGCGGATATACCACCTCCAAGGGGCTGGGTTTAGGAATATCAGGATCCAAGAGATTGGTGGACGAATTTGACGTTGATACAGAGGTCGGCAGAGGAACCACGATCACCGCGGTGAAGTGGTTAAGATAACGGAAGAGATGAGTTGATGATGAGTAAAAGAACGAATAATGCCGCGTCGTTGATCGAGTGGGGAGTTAAGATGCGGGCACTGAACGGCAATCAAACCCCCTCTGGAGATGGCTACGTGATGGAGCCTACTGAAAAAGGGTTTTTGGTAGGCGTAGTGGATGGATTGGGACATGGCGAACGCGCCGCCAAGGCGGCTAAGGTCGCGGTGGCAGCCCTGAAAGAGCATTCGGACAAACATATCACTCAACTATTTGAAATTTGTCACAGGGAATTGCTGCGAACACGCGGCGTGGTGATGAGTCTGGCTACGTTCGATTTTGCCGCGCAGAAGATGACGTGGGCGAGTGTGGGCAACGTGCAAGGGATATTGGTACGCGCTAATCATCGCGTGAGCCGCAAAAAGGAAACGCTGATGCAGCGCGGCGGCGTGGTGGGATATCGAATGCCCGATTTGCGGACAGTTACAGTCCCCGTGAAACGCGGCGATACGCTGGTTTTTTCCACCGATGGTATTGAGGACAAGATGGTGGATGGCATAGAACTCGATAAACCAACGCAACAGATCGCTGATGAGATTTTCAGCAATTATCATCTGGGTACCGACGACGCGCTGGTGCTCGTGGCGCGGTATTTGGGTCAAGAGTAATGCGCGTAATCAGCGGAGAAGCGAAAGGGATACGACTGAATTCTCCCCCCGGAGATACCACCCGCCCCATCACCGACCGCGTCAAGGAATCGTTGTTTAATATACTCGGCGATTATATAGTTGATTGTATTTTTTTAGACCTATTTGCGGGGACGGGGGGCGTGGGTATCGAAGCGTTGAGCCGCGGGGCGCGTAGCGCGGTGTTTGTGGAGAAAGACCGTCGCGTGGTCAAAGTGCTTAAAGAGAACTTGAACGCCACGAGATTGACCACGCATGCCACCGTCGTATGTCGCGATGTCTTTAAGTTCATCAAAAAAGCAGAACAAACGAGTTTCGATATTATCTACATCGCGCCGCCGCAGTACCGCGGTTTATGGGCGAAAACATTGTGGGTATTAGATGAACAACCGCTGCTGAGCGCGAACGGTATGGTTATCGCGCAGATATTTCCCAAAGAGTTCGAAGAATTAGAGTTGCACTCATTGTCGCTGCTGGATCAGCGAAAATATGGTAGTACGCTGCTCTGCTTTTACGAACGTGCAGGGGAAAGTGACCTGTAGGGCGGCTTTCCATAGCCGCCGTTTG
>CAZSIG010000498.1:0-3493 GCA_964606195.1 uncultured Anaerolineales bacterium | reverse complement strand
GCGTAAGATACCGTGTTATTTGTCAACTGATGGGGGGCGTTGGACACGCATAATCAGGATCAAAGGGTTGGCGGGATTTCAACACCCCGTAGGCCAGGTGGAGCAACTTGCGCATCGCCGCGCCGCCAATGACCATTTTCGCTTTCCCTCTTTTTGCCAACCGCTGCGCCAGAGCTTTGATCAGCGGATTAAAGCGGATGGCGGATAAAGCGGGAAAGTACAACGCTGTCTTGAGCCGCTGATTGCCCATTTTAGTCAATTTATATTCCAACTAAACTTATCTCCGTGTTCTCGGTGTCCCCGCGGTTAGTTGCCCTTTTACCAGAGAAGTTCATTGCCGCTAATTAAACAACTCACTAACTGACTGATTGTAGTGAATTCGGTTTATCACGCGGCTCAGCGTGTCCGATAAACACCTCACCGCGACGAACGGCAACGACGCGAATTTCTCCGTCTGCGGAATGCTGTTCGTCACAACTATCTGCTTCAAATTGTAATTCTCGTGCAAATCCAGCAATCGTTCGCGGGCGTCATCCCTACATAGATTGTGCGAAGCGCCGAGATATACCTCTTCGATTCCCTTCTGTTTCACCAGTTTTTTGATCAGTTCGTACACAGTGCCGCCGCTGCTGATCATATCATCGAGCACGATCGCCACCCGTTTACCCGTGAAATCCGCGATGATCTCGGTGATAACCGCTTGCTCTTGGCGCGGACGATACTTCGACGCGACCGCGCTGCGGAGATCAAGCGCGCGCCCGAAATAGGTCACGAACTTCGATGCCCCCGCGTCAGGCGCGACGGCAATCACATCCTCGCGGCTCTCGAAATGGCTAAATTCTTCTACGAACAGCCCCAAAGATTCCAGATTGACGACCGGCATCCCGCTGTAAAATCCATGAATCTGCCGCGAGTGGGGATGCCAAGTGATTACTCGATCAACGCCCGCCTCCGCGCTGAGATCCGCCATCAACTTCGCGGTCGTCGGTTCACGCATGAATTTGGTCGGCTTATCCTGCCGCGCATAGGCGAGATACGGCAAAACTGCGGTCACATGGTTGGCGCCATGCTCGCGAAACGCCCTAGCCGCGATGAGAAATGCCAAGTAATTTTGATCGACGCCATATCCTAAAACAGGATTGAACAGAGCTTGAAACAAGAAGACATCGTATCCACCCACGTGCATATCCAAGCGCACACAGGTTTCGGTATCGGAGAAACGATAATCGACACTATCCAAATACAACACCTGTGCGTCGCTACCCCCCTGCCGCAAATATTGCTGATACTGCTCGACCGCTCTCTTCGTCAGATATGACGCGGAGGCACAACTAGCGATCAGCAGTTTGCCACGCGGTGAGCCTATTCTACGCGCCTGTTCCTGATTAAATCCCTCTGGAGTGAAAAAAGTTTTTCCTTCTAGCATTCGTTCCATAACATAACCTCGCGGTTTATCACCTCATCCATTCTGCTTGGCTGCCTTGAGCAACTCCTGTTTCAAATTCCACAGCCTTTCCGTAAGCGAGACGTGATAAATGTGGGGATTCACGATTCGCCTGACGCCGGGGTATAATCTGTCCAAATCAGCCTCGCGGTTCGCCCGTATCTCCTCAATAGTCGGTATCTCATAAACCAACTTACCTTCATCCATGATCTTCGCCAATAAGGGCGCAGTTTCTGAGAGTTGGTTCTGATTGAACACGCGGTATCTTGTATGCTCGATCGGATGATGCGAGAGTATCCGCTCCATCTCGCGCGGGTCTTCATCATCTAAACTTAGTAAATCCGCGATCGCTTTGTCCCGCTGATCATATAAGCGCCACACGTGCTTATGCCCCGGATTGGGCGTCTTCGCCGGCGTTTCCGAAACCTTGATGGCGGGCGCCCATTCTCCATCGCGACGTATCGCGACCAACTTATAGACGCCATCCAACGCCGCGTTGCCCTTCGAGGTGATTAAACGCGTTCCTACACCGTAGACCAACCGATTGATAATCGTGTCCGCGTCCAAGCCATAGCGCGGTGCCTCCTCCTCAATCTGTGTAATAATCTGCCAGATGACCAATTCGTCCAACTGATTGGAGAGCACAATCGTCGTATCGGGAAAGCCCGCGTCGTCCAACAGTTTAGCCGCCTGAATGCTCAAATACGCCAGGTCGCCAGAATCCAGCCGAATCCCGATCGGTTTGTGCCCTTTGCGCCGCAGTTCCTCAAAAACCCTAATCGCGTTCGGAACTCCACTTTCCAAAGTGTCTATCGTATCGACCAACAACAAACAATCATCGGGATAATTATCGGCATAGGCGCGAAACGCGTCAATTTCACTTCCACCTAATGCCATAAATACTTGCACCATACTATGTGCGTGTGTCCCCTTCGGCGGATACCCCAACACGTGAGATATTCCCACATTAGATGAGAAATCCGCGCCACCAATGAGCGCGGCGCGCGTTCCCGCGTTAGCCCCCCGCTCTTGGGCGCGGCGCAATCCGAACTCCAGCACCAGCCGCCCCTGTCCACTCTCGTGAATTCGCGCCGCTTTGGTCGCGATTAAGGTTTGATAATTGAGATGGCTCAACAGCGGTGTCTCCAAAATCTGCGCCATCGCCAGCGGTCCCTGCACAACAGTTAAGGGAACGTTAGGGTGAACTACGCGCCCTTCGGGAATGGCGTGCATGGTTATGCCGTCGAAAGTGCCATTCTCGCGCAACCAGGTTAAGAAATCGTCGCTGAATATGCGGCTGCCCGTTTGTCCGGTCTGACCGCGCAGGTATTCTATATCTTCGTCGCGAAAATATGCCTCATCCATCCAGTTTAGCAACCATTCCAGCCCCGCGTTAATGCAATATCCCGCCTGATGAAAGCCATAGTTGGGATAGCTGCGAAAGAAATGGTCAAACTGCGCCTGCTTCTCGTGCAATCCCATGTGATAGTACAACTGTGCCATCGTTAGTTGATATTCATCGGTGAACAAAATCCCCTCAGCCGTTCGCTGCTCAGACGGTTTCATAACTATGCCTCCTCCATCTGTTTTACTTGTACTTTGATTCCACTTTTAAGTAATTTATGGACGGGACAGTGATGTGCGACGCGTAGAAGTCGCGCGCGGTCTCGCTCATCAAGCTCCCCTTCAAGCTTTAGTTCCAACTCGATATATTCTTCGTATTTGTTGCTTTCTTCACAATCCTCGCAGTCTTGGGCAAAATCGCGGGCATATTGCAATTTGATTTCCACTTCGCGTAAGTCTATGTCGCGATTTTGCGCGTAGGTGTGCAATACTATCGCGGTACACGAAGCCAATCCCGTCAACAACATGCCGTAAGGCGTCAAAGCGTTGATGTGCGCTACGGGGTGATATTCATCCACCTCGGAGTCGTGCGGATCTATCGCCCAAAACTTGGTCTCCAATTCGCTGTTCTGTCGAACGCATATTTTCTCTGCCATAATAAAATATCCTTTCTGTGATTGTAGGGGCAAACCTGTGTGTTTGCCC
>CAZSIG010000497.1:0-3494 GCA_964606195.1 uncultured Anaerolineales bacterium | reverse complement strand
ACCGCGTCGAAACCGCCCGCGTCCATAATCTGCGGAAACGCCGCGTCCCAATCGAAGGCGTTGATGCGATACCGCGCCGCCGCGTCCACCTCCGCCGCCTCCGCCGTCGCGTAGAAGTCGGGGCTGATGAGCGAATTGCCGCACTTGATGTTGCCATCCAAATCGGGCAGGGCGCGCTCCTGAAACAGCGACAACTGCCGCGCCAGCGTCTGCTCGTTCTCCCCCTCCAATACCTTCAACAGCAGCGACAACTTCGTCACCTCGACCGCCTGCGGGTCGATATCGACGCCGAAGATGTGCGCCAACAGGATCCGCTTTCGTTCGCCGGTCGTCAGCCGCCACTCCCCGCCAGCCTCCCGCGAGTTGCCAACTCGCGGGAGGCTAGTTTCATAAAGCCGCGCCTTTTTCGCCCACTTCTCCGCGCCGTCGGCGATGTACCAATCGCGATACCAATCGAGCAGATATTGATACGCCCCCAACAGAAACGACCCCGAACCGCACGCGGGGTCCAGCACGCGCAGGTTCGCGATGTCCGAAATCTCCGAGATTTCGGAAACTCGCGCCGCGAGCAGCCGCCCCACCGTGCGCGCGACGATGTAATCCACGATGTAGGTCGGCGTGTAGAAGACGCCGCCCGCCTTCTTCACCTCCGGCTTCGCCTCGACTTTGGCGCGGTGTCCCGCCGTCAGCCGAATCACCTGCCCCAAAAACTGCTCGTACACCTGCCCCAGAATATCCGCGGGCAGCACCGCGAACTCATACGGACTATGCGGATAATAGACGCTCTTGATTATATCCTTCAACAGCTTATCGTCAATCGTCAAGCCGAGCGTCCACTGGTCACTTGCGCCGCGCCCCGTCTCCTCCGTGAAATAAAACAGCCCGGAGTTATACCGCGCATCCGCCTTGCGAAACAGGATACCCAAGCGATCGTAGACCTGCGCGCCGTTCAACAGCGCCTGCAACTGCCCGTAAGGCTCGATGCCGCGATCCTCGCAGATGCGTAGAAAGATGATGCGGTCGATCGTCCGCTGCACCGCGAAGTTCAACTCGCGCTGGCTGATGTGGGGATTGCGTAGGGCGATATTGCGCGCCAGATCACCGCGCCACTCCTCGATCTCCGCCAAAAACGCCTCGTCCACCTCCGCCGTGCCCCGTTTACGCCGGCTCGACGCCGCGTACTTATCGAACGCGCCGCGCAGCACCGCCTCGCGGGCGAAAATCTCCGCGATTTCGTCCCACCGCGCCGCGTACTCGTCGAAGGTGAAATACATCACTCGCCCGCGCGCCGCCAGCTCCAGCGGCTGCGGCTTGATGCGGCAGTCGTAGACCGCCAGCTCCGCGAAGTTGGTCAGGATACTCAGCGGCAGCTTCGCCGACCACGCGTAGCGACAGAGTTGGTACGCCGCGTCGCCGTCGTGCTGAATCTTGCGCGCGGGGCGTTTCGCCTCCACGAAGAACTTGCGCGTCCCGCCGATGCGAAAGCAGTAGTCGGGCGCCTTCGTCGCGCCCCCCACCTTGATCGCGTCCTCGTGGATCACGTCCTTATAAGCCTCCGCGTAGCCGCGCTCGTTGTACATGTCCCAGCCGAGCGCGCCGAAGAGCGGATTGATGAATTCCTCGCGCAACTGCGCCTCTTTGTATTGGTCGGAGCGATAAGCCTCGCGGTTGTAATCGAATCGCTCAATAAGTTCGGCTGCTTGTTCGGGAATCGGCATCGGTTCGTTTCTCCTTTAGGGCAACGCTGTAGACGCACCCTTTAAGGGTGCGTTTAATGCGCAGGCTAAAGCCTGCGCCTACATCACGCCGCAGCATCCATTTTCGGGTTCGTTTCGTTTGTGGAAATTATATCATATCTCCGCGATTACCAAAAGCGCGGCGCAATGCAGAGACCCGAAGGGTTTTCCGAAAACCCTTCGGGTCTTGTACGCCGCGAATATCCCCACTTCATACCTTCCCCATAACTCCTTCACAACTTCTTCACAACGCGGTGTTATCATATAGCCGAAAAGAGTTGAGGGAGGTGATTAAAATGTAAGACACAGAAATTCGCGAACAGTTGTTAGTACGTAACGTTGACAGTGTTGAACGAACCAAGTTTATGTAGAGTATCAAGTAACAGGAGGTAAATCAAGATGAAAAACAGATTCAAAGTATGGTTAGGTGTAGGGATAACGGTAGTATTGGCGCTCTCTGTGCTGACCAGCGCGGTGTGGGCACAAGCCCCACAGCCCCCGCAGGGACAAGTGGGTGAGGGACAAGAGATGATGCCGCCGAGTGGCGGACAAGAGCCAGGAGGAATGCGCGGTAGGGGCCACGGTCCGGCGGGCGACATCGCCGAATTGCTGGGCATCACGGCTGAGGAATTGCGAGCGGAATTGGACGCGGGGAACACGTTGGCGGAAATCGCGGCGAGTTACGATGTTACGATTGACGAGCTGGTAGAAGCCATCGTCGCGCCCCAAGCGGAACGTTTAGCCGCCGCGGTCGAAGCGGGCAACCTGACGCAGGAACAGGCTGACTACTTGCTGGCGGATATGACGGAGCACACTACCTGGCAGCTCGAAAACGGCTTATTCATACGCGGCGCGGTGGACAGGCCCGCCCCCGGCGAGGGTGAACACGACTGTAATCCGATGGCTGATTTGCTCGAACTTTTGGGGCTGACTCAAGAGGAGTTGCGGGCAGAGTTTGAAGCGGGCAAGACTTTGCTGGAAATCGCGACGGAACAGGGCATCTCGACCGCGGAGGTAGTTGAAGTGCTGACCGCCTCCCACGCGGAGAGATTGGCGGAAGCGGTGGCGAACGGTGATTTGACACAGGCACAGGCGGACTACTTACTGGCACACGAACAAGAGATCGCCACCTGGAAACTCGAAAACGGCTTGCCGCTCGGCAGAGGACACGGACATCGCGGCGGGCAGCGCCCCCCGATGCCGCCAGAGGGTGAAGCGGGCGCAGATGATGGGCAGATGCGCGGCGGGCGCAGGGGTGAGGGGCAAGGTGGACGGCTGGAATTTGCCCCGAACGCGGACGCGGTAACGATGTAAAGAATAAGCGCGGGATAGGGTCCCGCCCCCTACGGGGCACACGAAGAGAAGAACCTGTTTCCCGATCTAATCGAGAAACAGGTTCTTTTTGCGTTGTATTTACTTGTCGTGAACATCAGACTTTCGTACTTTCCTCCAACTCACTCGCGAATTCATATTCACATCCTTCACAGCGAAACACCGGATTGTATAACCCCGGCGAGCGTTCGCGCGCGATGTGAAACTCCTCATCATCAAATTGGTCAATGTACCGCGCATCTTCGCTCTCTTCCCATTCGACCATACGCACTTTACCACCGCATATCGGACATCGCCTAGCCATATCCTCACCCCCTTTCCGAAAACTAATCGCGTTTACATGAACCTATCTAACCTATATATAGCACATTGTCTCGCGATTGGCAAGTATGACAAGTGAACGAGGCGCAATGGGGATTGCGCCCT
>CAZSIG010000496.1:0-3496 GCA_964606195.1 uncultured Anaerolineales bacterium | reverse complement strand
CCATAAAGGGTGCGCCTACAATGTAGCCGCAGGCTTTACGCCTGCGCTGATCGCGTCAAGTGAGTAAGGTATTTGATTCGCGATCCTTAATCCGCTGATTTATACGTTATTTCTTACGCGGTAAATCATAATCATCTCGGGCTTGTTTTTCACTCTGATATCGCGGAATGAGAAGGGCAAAAGAAGTACATAAGGAAAAGTCGAGCAGACGCGATCCTAATTGAGGATCCTCATCCTCCATCTCCTCCAACGTCTTGTTCATGGTAATAACTGTGGGTAACTTAGTCACGTAACGGTAGTCGAGCAATTGATACAATTTTTCTCGCGCCCATGCCGTGGTATTCTGCACGCCCAAGCCATCCAAAATCAACAACGGCACCGTCTTGATCTCCTCAAAACGTTGGTCATAATTAACCGCGCTGGTCGGGCTATAGGTGGCGCGTAGATGATCCAACAGATCCGCTACGGAGATAAATAACACGCGGCTGTATCCATGCTGCACGCGATAATTGGCAATCGCCGCCGCGAGGTGCGTCTTGCCGACGCCATGCGGACCGATGAATATCAACCATTTACTGGGAAGCTCCGCATATGCCTGTGCTACCGTAAAAGCCTGCCTCAAATTGGCGCGATCTTCCGCATTAAGCGCGCCGTTGCGTAATTTAAATGTGCTAAAAAGTTTGTCTGAGTACAACGGTAAGCTGCTCAAATCCATACGATACACAGTAGACGCGGAACGATAGTCTGGCGCGATTATCGTGACACATGCCGTCACATCGATATGCTCCATGCGCGACCTGATGCGCGGATCCAACTGTTCCAACTTACGATTGGTAGTAACAACGGTCGGCAGCCGCGCGCTATAACGATAGTTAAAGATCTGGTATAGCTTCTCCTGTGCCCATGGAGTGTTGCTCTCGGTGCCCAAATCATCCAGAATCAGCAATGGTGCCTCGCGCACTTCGTCGAACCGATGGCTGAAGCTCACATTGGCATGGGGCGCAAAAGTCACGCGCAAGTAATCTAGCAAGTCGGGCACGACGATAAACAATACCGGACGTCCCATCTTCAATTGATAGTTAGCGATTGCCACCGCGAGGTGCGTCTTGCCACATCCATAACCGCCGATGAAAATCAGCCACCCTTCGGGGTTCTGGGCAAACTTATACGCGGTATCAAAGGAATTTGCGAGATTACGCTGCACCCGCTCGCTGAAACCGGGAAAATTCGCGTTGAAATTATCGAAAGTCATGTGTTGGAGCATTCCTAGATTGCTGGCGGCGTGTAGGTCATCCAGAGTCCGTTTAGCGACCTGGCGTTGTTTACATTCGCAGGGTACCGCGCGTCCGAAGTCGGGATGTCCCACCGGCACGTTTTTAGTTACGAAGCCCAAACCGTTGCAGATTGGGCAAATTTTGCCATTACTAGTGTTTGACATACTCCGCGTACTTACCTCTTATGTATCGATAGCGGTTCTCTTCATCCTTCGCGGCTTGTTTTCCGCGTTCATCTTTGCCATGCGCAGCCCAGTTCTCCAAGATCTTTCGTACATAACTCCAGCGCCGCACGTTGTTCACCGCCGCGATCTGAAACGCCTCGCCCACCCAATCCGCGGGATAAAGCCCCTCCGCCTCCTTGAGTTCTTCGACGATCAGCGGCTGCAATAAGCCGATATTCTGCTCATATAACGTGAAGATGTTGGGACGTTCCACCGCCAGTGGTTCGGTGGGGACAATCTGCCCGGTCAATTGCAATTCACCGCGCCGCGCCCTTTCCGCCGCGTCTCGCCCTTGTTCCGTGTTCACGAAGTACCAATAGTATTCCTGTGTTTCATCTCGCGTCTCGATCAACAGCAGCGTGCCCCGCGCCACCGCCCTCTCCAACGCGGCGCGCAGCTTATCCTCGGCGGTGTCACCCAATCCGCCCAACAATACCCCATCGCTGAGCAATTCCGCCAGACTGACGTAGCGGACGCGCCCCTTCTTGCGCGTCAGTAGCCAGAAGATATGCAGCGTGACCTTGAGTTCCGCGAGGTCATCGATCAACGGAAGGAGTTCGCTGAAGAAGAGGTTAGGGAGCGCGGTGAAGCGAACTTTGCCTGCGGGAAAACCGGAAAACTTTTTCACTAGTCCCTTCGCTCCAAATTCACAAACTTTGCCTGATTACGAATGAAGCCCAATTCCACTCTGCCGGTGGGGCCGTTGCGGTGTTTGGCGATGAGCAGTTCCGCGATGTTTTCAGGATACGGTTCGTTGCCGAACGCGGCGATCCAACTATCCTCATCGGGATAGTAGACCGCGTCGCGGTAGATGAACACCACCACATCCGCGTCCTGCTCAATAGAGCCTGATTCGCGCAAGTCGGACAAAATAGGGCGGCGATCCTGCCGCGATTCTACGGCGCGGGACAACTGCGACAGCGCCAGCAGCGGCACGTTCAGCTCGCGCGCCAGCGATTTCAACATACGCGAGATGTACGAGATCTCTTGCACGCGATTATCTATGCGGACGCCGCTGCGCATCAGTTGCAGATAATCCACGATGATCAAATCCAGCCCGTACTCCGCGTAAAGACGGCGGCACTTCGTGCGTAGTTCCATCGGCGAGATCGCAGGGGTGTCGTCGATGAACATCTTCAGGTCGGTCATGTTGCCGATAACCTGCACCAATAATGGCCATTCCTCCTCTCTGATGTCGCCCAAGCGCAGCCGCTGCGCGTCGATCTCCGTCTCCGCGGAGATCATGCGCTGCACCAACTGCTCGGCGGACATCTCCAAACTGAACAGCCCGACGCACTGATGATACAACATCGTGGCGTGCCGCGCCACCGCCATCGCCAAGCTCGTCTTGCCGACGCCGGGTCTGCTGGCGACGATTACCAAATCAGATTTTTGCAATCCCCCTAACATCTTATCCAGGTCGTAGAAACCGGTCGGCACACCGAGCATCTCGTCGCGGTGGTGATAGAGGTGCTCAATCCGCTCGTAGTATTCCATCAACACCTCGTTAATCGGCACCAAATCGCGCGTCATCCGCTTCTGCGACACGTTGAAGAGAAGCTGTTCGGAGCGGTCGAGCGCCTCGTCCACATCCGCGTCCTCCTCGTAAGCCAACGCCGCGATCTCGCCGGCGACGCTGATCAGGCGGCGCAGCACCGCGGCGCGCTCGACTAATCGGGCGTAATACTCAACGTGGACCGCGGAGGGGGTCGATTCGATGAGTTGGGTGATGTACGCCGGCCCGCCGACATCGTCCAGTTGGCTCTGCCGTTCCATCTCGTCGCAGACGGTCAAGAAATCGATCGCCTCGCGGCGTTCGTTCAGGCGCAGACATGCCTCGTAGACCCAGCGGTTCTTCTCGCGGTAGAAATCCTCACCATGTAAGAACGCCGCGATGTCCATGATCGCCGCAGGTGAGATGAGTACCGCACCCAACACCGCCTCTTCGGCGGGGATATTCTGGGGGGGTAAACGTTCGATTGTTTTAGGGTTTGTCAT
>CAZSIG010000495.1:0-3501 GCA_964606195.1 uncultured Anaerolineales bacterium | reverse complement strand
ATTACCACCAACAACATCGTGAATAACTAAATCAACACCGGGTATATCGAAAGAAATCATGGGTTATCGCTTAAAACTCCAACTTATCCAACACACTAGAACCGCGTTGGCGCCGCTTCAATCTCCAATTGAGCATACTAGCATCATACTCCGCGCGCGTTCTTATAGTAGCCCATACTGCCAACAATCCCAATAATACAGCCACCGCTAAATAAATATAAAAGTACATCGTAGACCCCAGATGTAATCCTACGAACACAATTATGCCCGTAATCAAACAACCCAAAATGGTCGCGGCGGCGGGTAGATAACTATCCATGAAAATGCTCACTCGCCCACGCCGCTCTTCGGGCACGATGGCTAGAAACGCCTTACGCGCCGATTCGTCTATAGTCTTCTGCGGTAGTTTCGTTAGAAGCATACCGCCAACGACGCCTACGATACCGACTTGAATTATCATCCATAACGCGGCAACGAAGGCAGCGATAGGCTGAATGATGAATGTGTTCTTCAAGTTAAGGCTCTCGATAATGCGGCTGGTTAGTAATCCCTGAATCGCAAATGATGCCAAAATTAAGCCTAAATGATAGAAACTGTAGAATTGTTGGTAACTTTCGCGAGTGCTGAACACCGCGTCGGTGACGACCAGGAACCTAAACTCATTTATCGTCAAGGTCACGCTTACCGCGGCGATGGCTAATGTCAGATACCGAAAAGCAGGCACATCCCGCACGAAGCCCCAACCTTCCATCAAGGTCTCGCGTACTGTTGCCTGCTTGAGAATAGTTTTCCGTATCTTGACTCCGCGCAACCCAATCGCCATGATCAAATAAGCCAGCAAGTAAATCAGCACATTGAGGTTCAGTACTTCATCGGAACTGATATTTAAGCGATTGAATAAGTTGGGAGATACTGCCGCGATGCCGATGCCTATGATCTTCCCCGCGAAGTTCCAACTCGCGATGAGGGGGAACAGCCGTTTCGCTTGTGACATTTGCAACGCATCGTTCGCCAGAATCCAGAAAACTAGCGGGAAAAATATCCATTGCAAATCTGATAGGATAAACATGACCGCGTAGATACCCTGCTTGGGAATCTGGAATGTAAACATAATGCGTAAGATGAGATAAGCCAATGCTAACGCGAAGATCATCCAGCGCATCAGGGTCACGCGGTCAAAGCGGTCAACTACCAGAGATTGCAGTCCCGAAATCAGCAAAATCACCAACATGTCTATCACCCAGATGAACAGGACTTGATTGACTCCCCCCACGCTCAGGAAACCGCTTACCGACACGATTTTCGCGATCTGCTGCGCGACCGCGTTGCTCAGCAGCATGAATCCTAAAGCGAGCACCAGTCCCACTTCTCCAGGACGAAGGCGAAATAATTTGCTTAATTGTTCTTTCATGTTATAAGTATACGCGCCCAATGCGGTGAAGTCAATGAGAATTATGTACTATTTTCTTGCACTCGCGCGAGTGATTACTAGAGCACAAAGGCTCTAATCCAAAATTTCCAAGATATTAGAATGCTGTCGTTTTCGCTGTGTAGACAAACATATTCGATAGCGCGGTTCTTCTCCCTCCGTCTCGACTGGACGCACCCACCCTTTTTCCATCAACTTGGTCAATATAGAACGGGCGGCATCATCATCCTGCTCCATGTATGCCGCTACATCTGACAGTTTCGATTCGCTGTTTCGTACCAACCATTTCACCAAACCGCGTAAAGGTTCAGAATAAGCGAGAATGTCGGTCATGCTTAGTCCCGCGGTCTTTTCTTGGGTTTCCAATTCCCGCTGCAACCGCTCAAGCATATCCTTGTCCACCATTCCCCCCTCTAAAATGCTAGGATATTATTTGCTCCATAACTGTGCGTACGCGTTGGCTTAGAGCATGATTGGGATAGTGCATGACAAAGACCCCCGCGCTGGCAAGAGCCATCATCTCATCGGAGTGCGGCAACACCGCTGCCACCTCACAATCATAAGTCCCTTCCGCTCGCGCCTTTACATCATTGAAATCGAAGACTTCGGGGACCTTATTCATAACCAACAACAATTGCGGCACGTCCAGCTTACGCGCGATCTCCACTGTAACCCCAGTGCCCTGAAAGTCTTGCTGGTCTGGCCGCATAATGATGACCAAAGCATCGGATATCGCGATAGAAAGCAGCGTCTCTTCGTTCAGTCCGGGGTGCGTATCGATCAACAACACATCTAAATTCAAGGTATCAATCAATTCGGTGAATCCATCATTCAGCAAGCCTACATCGTACCCCTCGCGTAACACGCGCGCGATCTCACCCGCCTTGATGCTGGACGGAATAAGGAAAACCTTACCCGCGACGTTAGCGCCGAGGTTAGCCGTAACGTCATGGGCTGTCTCTTTAATCTCGCACTTACCCCACAGATAATCGTTGAGCGAGTGAACCATCTGTTCCTCTTCCAACTCAAACAAGACATGAATACCCGGAGATTGTATATCAGTATCGACTACACCAACGCGTAGTCCTGTAGTAGCCATCAACGCGGCAAGGTTAGCCGTCGTATTAGATTTACCAGTTCCCCCTCGAAAAGAGTGAATCGACACTATTTTGGACATAAATTCCTCCTTTAACCCTACAAAATTACTCCAATATCTCGGACGAAGACAATCACTCCTCGCCCCATTCCATTCCCCGCGCCAACCTTTCCTTCCAAGCGTGCGGGGCGTATTCAAAATCTAAAGGTAGTCTCTTGACTTCCTTAATTTCCATTTGTATCTCACGCGGTGGATCACCAAGTTCTACTACTACTTTGTCTCCAACGCGTTTACCAAGCAGCGCGGCACCTATAGGCGACCAACAAGAGATTTTCTGCAGCTTCAGGTCTACTTCGTAGCGTCCCAAAATGGTGTATTCTTCCAATTCATCATCATCTTCGTACTGTACAACAACAGTGCAGCCGATAGAAACCTCGCCTTCATCAGGCTCCGCGTCGCGTACATCATCTATAATCACCGGGTCGTAAACCAGCGTCTTAATTCGCTGTAAATACCCCGAAAACTCTCCTGCCAACTGTTCCACCAGAAGGGAATGATGCCGACTCGTTCCGGTCACCGTATGGGCAGACAGCAATTGAGCTACAGTCTCGCGCCCCTCACTCTCCATATATTCAATTTCCTCAAGATACGCGTTATACCGCGCCCGCGTAAGATAAATTCTATCCTCGTCTACCATCAATGTTCTCTCACCTACCTTTACAATCGCCATGTCTGTAACGTCACCAACAAATAAAAAAAGTCTCTCCTGCTGTCCCCAAAACGAACTACCAACAGCTCCGAGAGAGAGCAATTTATCTTTTTCCAATTATATGAATTATAACCGAAATAGCATAAAATTCAACTTATAAAAATCTATCAACTTTACTCTCTCGAAGCTAGGGCTATTATTATACTCTATTCTGCGTACTTTGCGCAAAACTTCGCGCTCTATATCGCGGGTCGTGGAGAATGTAAC
>CAZSIG010000494.1:0-3503 GCA_964606195.1 uncultured Anaerolineales bacterium | reverse complement strand
GTCACTCATCTTCGTTCTCTCCTTTCGGCTCATCTTTCACAATATGTAGGTATAATTCCACCAGACGGAAGAACCGCCCGGAAACCACGTCATCAACTGTCACCGCGTCGTCAATCTTGGCTCTAATCAATTCGGTTTTGGTCAGTTGCGCGAAGGTCTCTTGGCGCTTTTCGTACAATTCATGCTCTTGATCGTCCAGCTGCCACATCTCCCATTTAGTCTTCAACAACGTCTCCAGCGCGTGCAACTGTGTAGCGGTGAGTTTCGCCGTCAGAGTTTTCCACGTTTTTGTCAACCACGGCACATCGTCCAGCAGTAACGTATACTCCGCGTCGCCCGCCGCGAACCGCCGCGTCGAGGCGTCGAGGTAGAGGAAGGAGAAGTGGGAGGGGTAGACCGCGACCTCGTCGCCTTTCTGCAATTCGCTCATGTGGACCCAATCCTCGGTACCCACCCGGAAATGTTTTTTGTTTAACGTCTGCCCCTCACTTGCTGTGACTACCTGCCAATAGGGATACCAATCATCATCTCTACTTCTGTCACCCATCTTCTCGTCAATCTTCCACACCGCGCCGTTGTCGAAATACAGCACGCGGTGATTGCATAACTTCCGCGCCCTGTCTATCTGCCAGGTCTGTATACTTTGCTCCCCACTTTGATCAACTTTGAGCATCCGCCGCGCCGCGTCTAACGCCGCGTACAGCGGCATCTTGCGCTTGAAATAAACCAGGCCCAGATACAGCGGCAGGCGGTTGCGTACTTTGCCCATTTCGCGCTCATACTTCTTTTTGATACTCGTTATCACATCTATTGCAGTATCGGCAGGCACCAAAGCCATAAAAGTACGCGGTTCTGTCAAAATTGGGATGAATGGCACATAGCTGTCTTCATCATAAATATACACCTGGGCAATTTTGAATTGCAATATAGTTTTAGGATCATCAGCCGGATATACTCTAACCATCGCGCCCTGCTTTAGTCCTGTCCCCGTTAAATTCAAGTTTATAGTAGTGATAAATGCGAACTTATTTTCTTGCCAATACAAACTTATCGGCGCGCCATTGTCTAATACGCCATCATACAGTCCTGATGAACGCGGCGGAGCGCTTCCTTGTTCCCACTGTGGTATAAGCAGATAACGTTGTCTCTGTGGTAATATCTCTCGCAGTTGTTCGTCTCTGATTTCCCGCCAGAACTGCTCGGTAGTGTTCCACACTCGGCGTATTCTCGCAAAGGATGGGTGCTTACGTAGCAAAAACTGTAGTAGCCGTTCTGCTTTAGTGTGCCAATCATCTTCTGCTATTCCAGCCGCCAAGCCATGTACATCGCGATCATTCACTACACGTTTATAAAACTCCTGCGCGGTTTGTCTCTTAAATGCTTCCGGGGCTAGTTGCTGGATGCGCGGTGGACTGTTCTTGTCCGGCTTGACATTATTCTCCAATTCCTGGGCCAATTCCACGAGCAAACCTGTGTAGGTGACATCTTGAGGGACTGCTTGTGCCAAAACAGAGTTAAGCACTCGCCCATTTAGCCAATCCGCCAATCCAAACTGTCCTACTACTAAAGCAACCTGTCCTTGATCATCCGCGACTTCATCAATCCAGATAGTGGTAGATTGTTGATAAGTAACCCAGTCATGTGCGCGTTTCACGCGGCGTCCGAGGCAAATTTCGCATAGTTTTTGCTTCGACTGACCCTTCACATGCTCTGTTTGAGGACGCAACCGGCATACTTTGCATACCTCTTTACCCTCAACATCTTTCCACCATTCTTGCAGCTTTTCTGGTTTCACCGTTAGCGTTGGCAATGGGTTATCTAATAACTTGCCTAGTTTAATCGCGTACCTCGAAGAATTGCTAAAAGCATCATCATCCAAAACTAAAACCGCCTCGCCACACACTCCGCTTTCTATAAACGCGGCATTAATGAGTTCTCGCAACTTCGCCTCGTTATCATTTTTGAGTTCTAGTAGTTCTGCAATATCAGGGATCACAAATGCGCTGCCATTCTCATCGCGATAAATCTCATTGCCCAGTGGATATGTCACCTCTAGCAAATCGCGCACTTTATCCAAGCCGTCATCCAAAGCTCTTTGCCGTCCTAAAATGTCCGCGATCGTGTGCCCGCGTCCAATAAAACTTAGTCCATCGACCGCAACGCGTAAAATGCGCCATTGCAGATCGCGGATATTGGATGGCCAACCAGCATGGAGCACATAAGCGATTGTGGCTTTATACAAGCTCGCCACCGAAAAAGCATGATCCCGCAAAGTCACGTCGTTCGCGGCGCGGCGCGTTTCTCCTAATGCTCTAAAGTAATTCTCTTTAAGTACCTGAATAACCGCTTCGCGAACAGCTACGGAGATGCTCTTTCCCTCAATAATTTCTTGTAGCTTTGGCAAGAGAGCATTAGATACTCTATCTCTGGCCAATTTTAACTGACCATTCTCCGCGTCGATGCAGAGAGGAACTCTTTCGTAACCAAATGCCGAAGCTATATAAGTACCTATATAAGGCTGTTTTACTGCCTTTTGTGAAGAAGCTTTTTTGTCATCCTTAGGAAGTGCCCCTTTATCGATACCGGAATCAGTTTGATCACATCTTGCCAACAGAGCCAATAATCCTATTCCAGTTTTCAAATCAGTGTGTTTTGAAACATAATGTCCCAGATGATTCGGAGCTTGTTTGAATTGTGGTACGGAATCGATTTTCAATCGTGCTTGCCATTTTTGATCGTTCAATAAATTTATAAGTACACTATCTAAAAAGTCAAATGGATATTTCGAAGAGGGGTATTTCAAAATTTCTTCATGATTAAATTTGCACTTACAATGACAGGTTTTATCTGTTTTGTAGCAATCAAATGACTGCTGAATCACAAACTCCGCGCTCAATTTCCCCAAATCATGAAGCAGCGCCCCAATCTCCGCCAGCAAAATCGCGTCGCGGTGCTGCGCCACCCGCTCCAGCAAATTCGTCATTAGACTACCTCCTCGTTCAGCGCGGCGATCAACCGGGCTGCTGCCCCAGCCAGGCTATGTTCGCGTTCTGCACCACCGAAATTGGTTATCCTCACCGGGGGCAAAGGCTGCCGCGTCGGCTGTGGCTCTTCCCATTCCTCCCACTTCGCTTGTGCTTCCCGGTAAGCCCGCCAGTGCTCCTGCCATTTTTGATACGCTCTTCTGGCACGTTTGTAACGCTTTCGCTGATTCTTTGACATTGCCCCACTCTTCACTCGCGCTCCCAACTCCCGTTTATTGTATTTGGGAAATTCTCCATCCTGCATAAACGGTGTACATTGAGAGGGTGGGGTATCGGAGGGTTTATCTGGCACCCGCGACGGGGTAGATTCTGCTGTCGTAGGCTGTTTCACTATCTCGTAATTGATACGCCACTCGCCGTCCGCCGCGAAATCTTCCATCGCCACCCCGAACCCGCTGCTCGTCTTCGCCCCAAAGCCGTACTCCGTGAACATCGCCTTTACTCCCTCCGCCACCAGGT
>CAZSIG010000493.1:2437-3509 GCA_964606195.1 uncultured Anaerolineales bacterium | reverse complement strand
TTCCAGATTCCAAACTACGTGATTGCGCGACTGTATTGGGAGTACTTCGCCCGCGTGTTGCAGAAACGAGGCGAGTTGCGCCTGAATGTGCGCGAGTTAGCGAAGCTTATCGGGGTCTTGGCGTATGATGGAGAATTACGTCCGCTGGTGGCATATCTGTGGGACCGCGTGATGAAGCTGCTGTCCAATCGCGACCTCATTCGCTTCGATGAGCGCGGCATCAAGTTGATTTTCTTGAGCTTCTTGTCGTGGAGCGAACTATACATTCCATTTTCGGAGTTGGAATTACACGGCGGCTACGCGGATGTGGTACTGGCGCCCGACCCGCGCTTTGCGGATGTGCCGTACTCGTGGATTATTGAATTCAAGTATCTGAAAGCGGAGGATGACTGCGCGGCGGCGCGTGAGACGAAGTTGAGCGAGGGCGCGGCACAAGTGCGCCAATACATGCAAGATGACCGCTGGGCGCGCGTGACGGCGGGCACGGAAGTGCGCGGCGCGGTGTTTTTGGTGATAGATGGACAAGAATGGATATTACGTGAGGTGTAAATAAATTGGTTGGTGATTATTTCGACGAAGCAAAGATTTGGGTAAAGGCGGGCGACGGCGGCGATGGTTGTGTCAGCTTTCGTCGCGAGAAATATGTACCGCGTGGCGGTCCGAACGGTGGCAATGGCGGCAGGGGCGGCGACGTTTATCTCGTCGTCAATCCCCACCGCAACACCCTGTTAGATTTCAAGAAACGCAGCCATTTCAAGGCTGAACGCGGGGCACATGGGCGCGGTAAAGATATGAAGGGTCACGCTGGTGAGGATTTGCTAATTGATGTCCCCCCCGGCACGCTGGTATACGACGCGAAGACTGACGAGCAGTTAGGCGATTTGGTTGAACCTGAACAGCGTTTATTGGTGGCTAAGGGCGGGCGCGGGGGGCGCGGCAACGCGGCGTTTACTTCTCCCACTAGACAAGCCCCGCGCATCGCGGAGAACGGCGAACCGGGAGAGGAACGTTGGCTCAAGTTAGAGTTGAAACTCATTGCTGATGTGGGCATCATCGGCTTGCCCAACGCGGG
>CAZSIG010000493.1:0-2337 GCA_964606195.1 uncultured Anaerolineales bacterium | reverse complement strand
AAGAAGATAGAGCGCGTCGCCGCGATGACTAAATGGGAAAATTGGGAAGCGGCACAGCGGTTCCAGCGAATTATGACAGCGATGGGTATCACCGCCGCGCTCGAAGAACGCGGTGTGCAACCCGGCGACATGGTGTTGATCGGCAAAGAGTATCTGGAATGGCAGTGGTGAGTCGGGAAATCAACAAATGAGCAAATCGCAGGACAAAAAAATTGGGATACTGGGCGGCACATTTGATCCCCCACACATCGGGCATTTGATGTTGGCAGAACGGGCGCGCGACCAATTAGGTCTGTCGCGCGTGTTATTCGTCCCCGCGGGTGCACCGCCACACAAATTGGGGCAGGTGCGTACCCCGGTGGAACACCGCGTCGCGATGATTAACCTGGCTATCGCCAGCAATCCCTATTTCGAATTATCGCGCGTCGATATCGACCGCCCCGCGCCTAGTTACTCCGCAGATATGTTGCGAATACTGCACGAACAATATGGCGCGGGCACCGATTTGTATTTCATCATCGGTATGGATTCTCTGCATGATATAATCGGGTGGCACGAGCCGGAGCGCGTCATTGAGCTTTGCTATCTGGTAGTGGCACAGCGGCCGGGCTATGATGTTGATATAGAGGAATTGGAAACGCGGCTGCCGGGAAGCACCAAGCGGATTTATTTTATCAGTATGCCGCTGGTCGGCGCGTCTTCCGGGCGGCTGCGCAGGTGGACGCGAAACGGCGAATCTATCACCTATTGGGTGCCGCCCGAAGTGGAACAATATATCGCGGCGCGGGGACTGTATCGGTGATTGAGCAAAGTGGAGGAAAATAAATCGATGAAAGCTAGAAACTTGGCTGAAGTGATAAATTACTTTGACCCGCGTAAGCCCTTAAGCGGCGAAATGTTGGAGGTATGGTACGCGGCGCGGCGACAGGAGATGGCTAATGACGCGATAGAGCAGATGCAAGTTTTTCTATCAGTGGCAACCGCGCCGGTGAAATTGTTATTTACGGGGCATCGCGGCAGTGGTAAAACTACCGAGTTGAACCGTTTGGCAGGACGAATAGCGGAAAAGTTCTGTGCCGTGCCTTTTTCGGTAGAAAGTTCGCTGAATCTATTTGACCTGAACTACGTTGATTTGATGTTTGGTTTGGCTAACAGCGTCTTTAAGTACGCGACCGACGAAGCAGTAATCGCGCGCAGTGCCCAACAGTTAGTGCAAGAGGAGGTGCTGGAACCGCTCTCGATATGGTTCGCGGAGAAAATCACCGGCTCCCCGCTGAATATGCCGAATTCACCGACCGAACTAAGCGCGAAGCTGAACGCCCAGGTGGTAGAGCTGGAGGCGAAATTCAGTCTGGAGACGCGCACGCGCGTGGAAATACGCGAGAGATTAGAACCGCGCCTCCGCGAATTATTGGAGTATTTGAACATTGTGATTGCGCAGATTCGCCACCGCACTAAACGCGAGGTTTTGATCATGGTGGAGGGCATCGACAAGCTGGACTTGGCGAAGTCGCGAGAGCTATTTCTCGAACACGCCGCGTCGCTGACTCGCCCCGCCGCGTATATCATCTATACCTTTCCGATCGCCTTGCGTTACGATAACGACTTTCCCCAAATTTCGCGCAACTTCGACGAGCACTGTGTATTACCCAACGTGAAGCTGTGGCATCGAGATGGCGCGCTTAATGCGGATGGGCGCGCGGTGCTGCGCGAAGTGATTAACCGCCGATTGGAGGCTCCCCCAGAATCGTTGATTACGCCTGACGCGGTGGAAGAGCTGCTCACCGCGAGCGGGGGAGTGATGGTGACGTTGATTGATTTGATGCAGCGCGCCGCGGTCTTCGCCGTGATGGCGAACCGGACGGTGATAGATGAGGAAAGTGTCCGCCGCGCGATAGTTAAGGCGCGGCAGGATTATCAAACCGTGCTCAAGCCCGCGCACTATGACGTACTGCGGCAGAGACATCAGGACAAAGCGGTGGTCAACGAGAACGCCGACCGCGAATTGTTGCACAATTTGAGTTTGCTGGAATATCGCAACGATGAAGTGTGGTACGATGTCCACCCCATCGTCCAGCCGCTGTTGGAATAGAAGGTAAGGTAGGACTTTCTCAAAGTTGCGCGGTTTGCATAGTATGTCACCCTGAGAGCAGCGAAGGGTCTCGTTTTCCCGTCAATTTTGTCCATTTTGCTCACCGGGTAATAGTGATAGCAAAAACGAGATGCTTCGCTACGCTCAGCATGACATCCTGATTGACTGACAAATCTTTCAGGACGCGGATTGTATCTCGCCAAAGCCGCCAAATTCGCGTTAATCCGCGTCCTAAAAGAGCCGTT
>CAZSIG010000492.1:0-3510 GCA_964606195.1 uncultured Anaerolineales bacterium | reverse complement strand
CGGGCTATTCGTAAATTCGCGACATTCGTGATTAAATCGCGGGGGGTTTTTCAAAATCCAATTGAACTGAACCAGTGCCGACAAGCAAATTACGCGATATAGTTCACACATTACGCTTCATGCCTCTCCCATTCAATCTCGGGCAATAAACTCGCGATAACTCGAATAGGGTTTTCTGCAAAATAAATCAGGTGCGCGGAACAACGGCAATCCGATGCACCGAAGCGCGGTAACAAAACTTGGGCGCGGGGCAATGATGATATCGCCCGCGCCCATTCACATTCTAATCGCGTTGGAGATGCTAGGCTGCCGATTTTTATGATCTTCGCGTGTTGCAACAGATAATCGATGTGCCAATGTAACCGTTTTTGTCTCCGCTGGTGCCGTGCCAATCGCGCCGCCAGCCCGCCGCTACCCAGTGCACTGCCCACATAAACGTAATATCCACGGGAGCAGGCGAAACTCCCCAATTTGCCCACGATAATGCTTTCTTGCCGCGCTAGCTCCGTCACCAGAACGTAAGTACCCTTCGCGGCTGGACTTCGCGCCTCACTCATCTTCCAGTTTAGTAAACAATTTCATGAAATCACCGGTTTCCAATTCGGGGAATTTCGCCTCGCTTTGGCGCTGTTGCAAATCAGCCCATATATCGGCGGATTCAAGCTCTTGAATTAAGTCTGTCTCTGGTTGTTGAAATCGCGCCATCCAGTCAGCGCGTTGCTGTTCGGCATTTGTGATTTGCTCGCTGAGTTCATCTAGCCGCATCCGTAACAGAGTCGCGGTCTCTTTTTGGCAGTGCGAAGATTCTTCAATCGCCTTTTCCTGCGCGGTGTATATCTTCACCTGCTGCCTGGCGGTGCTCTTCGCGGTTTTATCCCTCTGGCGCGCCGCGAGTTCCGCTTTGCTCTGCCATTCGCTGATTTGGTGCAGAATCTTGCGATGCTCGACTTCGCGGCGTTTCTGCTCAGCTATCGCGTCGATTAGCATCTCTTGTACCTCTGCTTGTGCCTCTCGCATCTCGCGTATTAGATCGTCGAGCAGCGTTTCGGGAGATTCGATATGCAGTTGAATTGTTTCATATTTCGCGTTTGTGGTCATCTCTTTGTCACTTCGGTTCTTTTACGTGGCTACAAGAAAGATTCTGCCACTAATTGCACGAATTATCACTAATTTTTATATTTCGTGTCAATTCATCAGGAGTGTTTTCATAACGTTCTCTATCTCTATCACTTGTTTTATAGCGAAGTCCGCTTTGTCTGGCGTAGCTTCCGGGCGAACCCATACTGTCGTCATTCCCAGTTCCTTTGCCGGCACCAGATTTCGCGCCGCGTCGTCCAGCATGATACATTCCTCTCCCCGCGCCCCCAGATTATCCAGCACGATTTGATATGCTCCACGGTCCGGTTTGGGAATAAAATTTACGGCGCGAACGTCGAAGACGCGGGCGAAATGCTTTTTCACCCCCAGAATGTCGGTCACGCTATGGGCGTGTTCGGTCGAAGCGTTAGTGAATATTACTTTTTCCATGGGGATTTCGTTCAGTATTTTCACCAATGGGGGAGAGGGCGCGATGTAATTGGTCAAGTCTATATCGTGAACGAACGCGAGATAATCTTCGGGGTCAACCTCGTGCTCTAATGCCAGACCGCGCAGTGTAGTGCCGTACTGAATCCAATATCGCTTGCGCAATTTCTCCACAGTTTTCGGTTCCATCTCCATACGCTCCAGCATGTACAGGCTGATGCGCGCCCCGATTTCCTGCATCAGCCCCGCGTTAGGGGGATACAGGGTTTCATCCACATCGAATAGAATATATTTGAACATAAATTTGAGTCGCCTCCGAATTAAGAAAAAACCTGCCGCTAATTGCACAAATTTTCTGTTTTGCGTTAAGCTGCTCTCACAAATTCCTAAAGAACTTACACATTTAAGGCTCTACGCGGATTTGTGGGGTAGGGCAGGTTTCCCTACCTGCCGTTTTGGTTGATCGTGACATAGAACGGCGGCTAAGAAAGCCGCCCTACGCAGGCATTACCCCCCGCGTGGTAACTTACCATCATTTACCCCAAGAATCTGAGTTGCCCCACATTTAATTATACCGCGAAGATGAAGAAAAAAGAAACCCGTTTTCTTGGTGAAAACAGGTTTCTTGGAGTGCCAAAGCTTGCTTTGGCATTTTAAGTAGCGCGTACACGCCGAACAACTGCCTCACTCCATTCTCTCCAAATAATGTCGCAGGTTTTCTCGCGTTATCATCGTCAGCTTCGCGGGCACATCTTTCACCGCGAACCACCCAATCTCCGCGCACTTCTCCGGCTCCATAATGCGCGGTTCGCCGGAAACAGTAGTGCAAATAAACGTTGGAGATACCCAATGTTGTCCCTCCTTTGGCAGAATATGATCGACCACATCGAGCAGTTCCCCCACCGCGATTTCGATGCCATATTCCTCTCGCATCTCGCGCTTTAATGCCTCTATGAGCGTCTCTCCAAACTCCACCGAGCCACCCGGAAATTCCCATAACCCGCGCTCGTTCTTGGCTCGTTCGCCACGCCGCGCGAGAAATAGCTTTCCTTCATCGTCCACGATAATCGCGCCGACACCTACACCGATATAATCAATTCCGCGCTGCATAATTCATCATCCTCATAACCCAAAAGTTCTTATACCCGCCAAAATCGCAGCGGGGTGCAGATCGTAAGCCAGTGACATCTCGGCGTGTGCGGCGAAACCACATTTTCGACAGTTGACCGCCGCGCGTTTTCGCAGGTAGCAGCCGTGATTGATGGTGCCGTCGGGTTCCACGTTGGCAATCAGCCACGGATGACAGCGCCAGGTGTTATCCTTCAAGGCTTTCAGCGCGGCTACGGAATCTATCAAGGGCAGACCGGCGCGTTTTAGGGCAATCAGCTCATTCAAGATTTCGACGCGCGCAGTGTGCGACAGCCATAATTCCTCGGTGCCCTCATAAGGATAGTAAAACTGAACGGTGATACCTACGACGCGCGAAGCCAGAAACCGCACCAGTTCGGGAATATCGCGGTGGTTGATGCTGTTAATGGTGATATTGGCACACAAATGAGGATGGGGTGAGGATTCGATGTTGGCAATCACGCGGTCGAAACATTCACCGCGATTGTAGTTATGGCTCTCGCGCAAACCATCCACGCTGACCCAAAGTGTATCGGCGCGGCAGGCTAACGGCAAAGTTCCGTTCGTGGTTACGCCAACGGAGAAAAAGAGTGACTTGGCGAACGCGATGACGTCGTCCAGACGATGTTCGCCATCGCGCCAGAGAAAAGGCTCGCCGCCCTCGAAGACGACGAGCCGAACCCCCATGTCGCGGAGTTCGCGCAAGTTATCTTTAACCTGTGTGAAGGAAATGTCAGGCGCGGGGTTGCGCCAGAAGGGACAGACGCGGCACTGCAGATTGCAGCGATGAGTGAGTTTCACCCCCGCGAGTAGGGGGATACGTTGCCTCAACAAGCGCGTTTTTAGATTGTGGCAGGC
>CAZSIG010000491.1:0-3511 GCA_964606195.1 uncultured Anaerolineales bacterium | reverse complement strand
GAAAGCACCGCTTTGGAGTAGTGGTAAAGAAGTAAGTGATAGGGAAAAGTAATACAATAATTTAACCACTAAGCGCACCAAGAGCACTAAGAATTTTATGCTCAATGTTACTCATACGCGGTCAAAAACTATCATGCGCAGTAAAGATTGCCTTAGTGTTCTTAGTGTCCTTGGTGGTTGAATAGTTAGCATTTTAACTATCACTTACCATTTAACCACTACTCGCTTTGGAGAATTATGAATATGACGACAACGACTATTCAAATTGAATTAGATACAGAGGCTTATCAAGGCTTAGAACAACTGGCGCGAGATAATGGAACTGACCCCGCCACGCTACTGCGCGAACAAATAGAGCGACTCGTCGCGGCTTATCAGGGACAAGGATTGACCCCGGGAGTACAGAATTTCTTGAATGAAACTATGGAAAAACATCGTGGGCTGTTGCTAAGGTTAGCCAAATGACCATTTACCTTACTCTGGAAGATGTGCTGGAAATCCATCGGAGGGTGATCGCCGAAACAGGAGGCACAGCAGGGATACGCGATGTAAAATTGTTGGACTCCGCAGTTTTTCGACCACAGGCTGGTTTCGCGGGCATAGAGTTTTACGCTACGCTCGCGGCGAAAACAGCGGCGTTGCTACATTCCCTGATTATGAACCACCCTTTTCTGGATGGTAACAAACGCGTAGCTTTCGCCGCCGCAGAAATCTTTCTTAATCTAAACGGTTGGAAATTCAAAGCCACCGAAGATGAACTTTTTGACTTTATTATCTCCATCGCGGAGAGAAAAGTAATTTTCAGGCAAATGACGCCGTGGGTAGAGATGCACATCGCGAAGTTGATTGTATAGAAGTGCAGGACTCGCAAAGCCAGCATTGCACTCCAACTTGGGGCTAAAACTATGAGCGAAATCAAATATCGCGATTTTGAACTGAAGATTGAACCGCGGCAGGCGAACGGGAGCTATTCGGTCTCCGTAAACTCCCCCGCGGGGCAGGGACGCGGCGAGATGCGCCTCACGCGCACTTTAGAAGAACTGCGCGAACTGATAGAGGAAGCGGAGGAGGAGGTGCGCGGTATCAAATCGGTAGAACGCGACGTCTCCGCCGCGGCAACGACGGGCGCGACGCGGCAGTTGGGCGACATCTTGTTCACCGCGCTCTTCAGCGGCATGGTGCGCGACATCTACAATCGCAACTTAGGGGAAATCGCCCGCGAGACCAACGCGGGGCTACGCATTAAACTGCGTCTGAATCCCGAAGATGCCACACTGGCGGAGTTAGCCACGCTGCCTTGGGAACTGCTGTACCAAAAAGAGACGCGCGATTTCCTGAACCTTCAGCGGAATACCCCCGTCATCCGCTACCTAGACGTACCGCGCCCGACGACACCGCTGCCGCTCCAGCCGCCGCTGCGCGTGCTGGTCTGTATGGCGAGTCCGATCGACAAAGCCGCGCTGAATCTGGACAAAGAGCGGCGGCTGATTAAGCATGCATTGGGGGGGCGCGAGGATATTAAATTGGAATTCCTGCGCAACCCCACGCCCGACGCCCTGCGGCGCAAGCTGTTGGAACGCCCGTACCACGTCCTGCATTTCATGGGACATGGCGGGTTTGACAAACGCACGGGGCGCGGCGCGCTGCTGCTGATGGACGAGGCGGGCGCGAGTTGTCCGCTGACGGGCGAGCGGCTGGGGGTGTTACTGAGCAACAACCCAACGATACGCCTGGTGCTGCTGAACGCCTGCGAGACGGCGCGCAGCGGCGCGGGGACGCAGCACGATCCGTTCGGCGGGGTCGCCGCCGCACTGGTGCTGGAGGGCATTCTGGCGGTGGTGGCGATGCAGTTTCCCATCACCGACGCCGCAGCGGTCGCCTTCACGCGGTGTATCTACCCGCTGTTGGCGCGGGGCGCGCCGATAGATACCACCGTCGCGGATGGGCGGCAGGCGATTTATTTGACCGATGGGGCGGGACCGATGGAGTGGGCAACGCCGGTGCTCTTCATGCGTTCGCCGAATGGGAGGTTGTTCGACCGAAACCTGACAGGTCTTGGAGACCTGTCAGGTTTGCCCGCCACCGCGCTCCCACAGACTTCCGAAGTCTCTGCCGGCGCCAGCCGGACAACTTCGGAATTCTCCCCGCGCCCGCGCTGGCTGCTGCCGATACTGAGCGCGGTCGTGATCATTGCGGTGTTAGTAGTGGGATTGGTGTTGATGCGATTGAGTAGCGGAGAGACGCCGCCCGCGCCGACGATTACCATCACCGGGGGAGGGCGGACGGTCGTGGCGGTGCGCGGAATTACCAATACGCCTGCGTCAAGCGCAACCGTAAAGGTTGCGGCTACTGCGACGCCCATACCGCCAACGAACACACCCGTGCCTCCCACCGATACGCCATTACCTGCGGCGGGCGCGGTGCGGATTAGCGAGAGAGATGGCGCGGAGATGGTGTATGTGCCCGCGGGGGAGTTCATTATGGGGAGCGAGGATGGGGCTGATAATGAGAAACCTGTCCACACAGTTTATCTGGACGCGTACTGGATTGATAAATACGAAGTGACGAACGCGCAGTTCAAGAAATGCGTGGACGCGGGAACCTGTACCGCGCCGACGACGTGCGATTGGGGAGAACCGACATATCAGGACGCGGACAAGGCTGGTCACCCGGTGGTTTGCGTGGATTGGGAGAATGCGCGCAAATATTGTGAATGGGCAGAGAAACGGCTGCCGACGGAGGCGGAGTGGGAGAAGGCGGCGCGAGGGACGGATGGACGGACGTATCCGTGGGGGAATGAGTTTGATGGCAGTAAAGTTAATTTTTGTGATAAGAATTGTGAGTTTGATCATAAGGATGTCGCGTATGACGATGGTTATACGCGCACCGCGCCGGTAGGAAGTTACCCGTCAGGGGCGAGTCCTTACAACGCGCGGGACATGGCGGGGAATGTGTGGGAGTGGGTTGTGGATTGGTATGATTCGGGGTATTATTCAGAGGCAGCGGCTTCACAGGCTAATCCGCAGGGACCTGTCAGCGGGGATTACCGGGTGGTGCGCGGCGGGTCGTGGGGCGGCGATGTAGACGGCGTCCGCAGCGCGCGGCGGGGCAGGTACAATCCGGACAATCGCGTCGTTAGCTATGGGTTTCGGTGTGCGGCGTCTCCTGGCTCTCCTTAACTCTGCGCTCTGGTACTCTGTACTCTGCGCTCTGAATCTCTGCTATCTGGCGGGGGGCTATGGGCAGGCTGGAATCTTGAGGGTACGGAGAGCTAATACCCGAACGCGTCAAATCTCGCCGAAGGGGAATCCACCCTCACCCCCGGCCCCTCTCCCTGAAAGGGAGAGGGGAGTCGCTATTCCCTCTCCCCTGTGGGAAGAGGGTCATATCCGTCAACTTAAGCTTAGACCGCGTCTATACCGATGCTCTAAGCCCCCGTCCCCGGGGGCGTTTATGAATAGGGCGATGCTGTAGGCTTAGACGCCCCCGAGACGGGGGCTTGGAGCGAGCT
>CAZSIG010000490.1:0-3519 GCA_964606195.1 uncultured Anaerolineales bacterium | reverse complement strand
ACGGCAATGAGCGCGTATGAACACTATTAACGAACCATTCTAGCGCGAGTCAAACCTGAACCGCGCAAGTTATTTAATTCTCATTCCTTAGTATGACGACTGCGCAAGGTTAAACCTCGCGGAGACTCTGACTAATCGCGCAGCCTCTATTGAATATCCTTCAACAAACCATCAAGCTCCAACTCACGCAGACATGCCGCGGTCGGTTCGCCGGTCTCCGCGTCCCACTTCATCAGTTCATAGAAACGCCGCTTCGCCCCCGCGAAATCCTCAGCGGTGATTTCAATACCTGCCAAAGGCCCGCTCTCGAACGCGGTCATCACTCGCTTGGGTAGCTTGTCGTCCGCCGCCGTAAATCCTTCGCGCAGATTGAACAATCGCGCCAGTGTCTGCGCTCGCGCCCCGACCGCGAGGATATCGTGAATACCATATTCTACGCCGCTCACGCCGGAGAGCGCCTCCGCCATTTGGGCATAATCGTAACAATAGAAATGGCAATTCAACGCGCAATCCTGAAAGTGCATCCAATTCACTTCATGACGGAAGATGTGCATCTTATCTTCGCCCAAATCGTTCGCGGGCAAGGGATCGACTTTTTCTGCCATCGCGGAGTTGACGCGCTCCAACGCGCCGCCGGGATTGGTGAAATTGGTATCGTGCATGTTCATCATGTGATCCGCGCCGACCGGCGCGACCGCGTACCCCACCCCCATCGCGTGTTTAAGGCGTGGCTCGTGCATCGGTAGTTCTTGTCCCTTGACTGTGATGTTAAAAAGCTCGGTTTTCGCGCCGAAGCGCGCGCTCATGCGCGCCACACCGTCAGCCATGATATTCCCAAAACCTTCACGTTGGGCAATCAGCTCCACCGCGCGTACCATCGCATCTCCATCACCCCAGCGGTATTCTACCCCATCGGTGTCCGCGCTCGTGATTATGCCGTTTTCGAAACATTCAATCACAAACGCGATAGACATGCCGGTCGAAATCGTATCCAAGCCATAGGCGTTGCAAAGCTCGCCCGCTTTCAAGACCGCGAGGTTATCCGTCACGCCACAGCACGAACCAAACGCGCCCATCGTCTCGTACTCCGCGCCGCCATATACCGAGTCAAGCCGCTGGTATGGATCATCGCTCCCGTTCTCGAAGACCTGTTTACAACTGACCGGGCAGCCCTGGCAGGTGTCGCGCCCTTTGAAGAACATCTCATAGTTACGTTCACCGCTCAATAAATCGGGGTTCTCGAACTCTGCCTTGCCGAAATTGCGCGTGGGCAGTCCGCCGGTGTGCGCCAAACCCACCAATCCATCTTGCGTACCGCGCCCGATGCCCGCCGTCGCCCACGCCATCTGCTCTTTGTAGTTCTGACGGAACCATTTGGCGACCGCGTCGACGCGCGCTTTATTCGCAATATTCGGCTTCATCGTCCCGCGCACCGCCACCGCCTTGAGATTTTTGGAGCCCATCAGCGCGCCCATGCCGTTGCGCCCCGCGGCGCGTGTGATGTCGTGCATGACCGCGGCGTATAATACTCCGTTCTCCCCCGCGGGGCCAATCTGTGCGACGCGCACCTTTTTATCGCCCAATTCCTCCCGAATGGCAGCCTCCGTCGGCGCGGTAAGCTGTCCCCACAGATGCGCCGCGTCGCGAATCTCGACCGCGCCATCCTTAATCCAGAGATAGACCGGCTTCTCGGCGCGCCCGCGAATGACAAGTGCATCGTATCCGGCGCGCTTGAACTCGTGCCCCCAAAAGCCGCCCACTTCGGAGCTACCGAGCGCGCCGGTCAGCGGTGATTTGCCACCCACTTCGTGCCGCCCCGCGCCGGGGAAGTTGCTCCCCTGCATAATGCCCGGCGCGAAGATGAGCGGGTTATCAGGACTGAGCGGGTCAGTATTCGGCGGTAAATCGCGCAGTAACAAGTATGAAACCAAAGCGCGCCCCCCGACCAATAGACGATAGAAATCATCGGCTGGCTGTTCGATGCGCGTCTCGCCAGTTGTCAAATCAACATGTAAAATCTTTCCGTATGTACCACCAATCATCCTATAATAAAACCTCCTAACTAAAGGTAAACGGTAGACGGTAGACAGGGTTCTCTACATGATTCTAATGAGTACCAATATACGTACTAACCAAGATGTCACCCTGAGCGCAGCGAAGGGTCTCGTTTCCTTCGTAATACAGTTTCGCGGAGTTCTAAATCCTGAGTACGAACCCAAACGAGATGCTTCACTGCGTTCAGCATGACATTTAATTACTCCCCAGCCCTGTAGCTTAAATCCTAAAAAACCGCGTTAATCTACGTCCTATAAAATTAACTACTCACTATCCCGTCTACCATCTACTGACTATTGAGTAAGTGTCTCCTTGTACAACGCGGCAAATATCGCGGGGTTCAGCGGGCGCGGGTTGGTCGGTGTGCAGCCATCTAACATACACTTTTCCGCCAACTCTGGTATATCCTCCTCGCGCACGCCCAGCGACCGCATATCGTCCGTGATGTCCAAATCGGTGAGCAATTCTTGTATCGCGGGTACAGCCGTTTTCGCCGCCGCGATGGTGCTCATGCCGCTTATATTCGTCCCCAAAATCTCAGAGAGACGGGCGAATTTCTCCGGCGCGGTGAAGAGGTTGTATTTCACACCGATGGGCATACAAACCGCGATGCTCAAGCCGTGCGGTTGGTCGTAGTAGCCGCCGATAGTCTGCGCCATCGAGTGAATCACGCCCAAACCCGCGCTCGACGCCATCACCGCCATCGTGCTGGCTAACAGCATATTGCCCCTGGCTTCGATGTTCTCGCCGTTGGTGTAAGCCAAGCGCAGGTTGTCGACGGCTAGTTGAATCGCCTTCTCCGCGAGGGTATCGGTCATGGTATTCGCGAATTTAGCGACGTAAGCCTCCAGCGCGTGGCTCAGGGCATCGACGCCGGTCAACGCGGTCAACCGCGGGGGCAATCCGACGGTCAACAGCGGGTCCACGATGGCTACTGCGGGCAAGATGGAACGTCCAAACAGGTCAATCTTTCGCCCTTTCGCCGCGAAGTTAATCATCGCCGCGCCGCTAACCTCGCTGCCGGTGCCCGCGGTGGTGGGTATCGCGATAATCGGCTTCGGCGCGACCGCCCACACATCCGCTCCCACTCCGCAGTACTGCTCCAGCGGCTCCTCATTGACGCTTAACATGGAGATTGCCTTCGCCGCGTCCATCGGGCTGCCGCCGCCCAAGCCGACGACGATGTCCGCGCCCGCATCCTTCATGTAGCGCGCTCCGGCGGTGATGGTCGTATCTTTGGGATTAGGTTCTATCTCGTCAAAAACCGCGACCTCTATCCCCGCCGCGGTCAGCGCCTGCGCGGTCTTTTCTAACAATCCCGCTTTCACGATACCTTTATCTGTCACTATCAAAGCCTTACGCGCATTAAGGTTAGTCACCTCCGCGCCTAGATTATCCAGAACACCCGCACCAAAAACGATTTTAGTCTTAGCTTGAAAGTTAAACATTATACTGCTCCTAATG
>CAZSIG010000489.1:0-3522 GCA_964606195.1 uncultured Anaerolineales bacterium | reverse complement strand
AGATAATCAATCAACATCTCCAACGCCGCCCGCGCCGAACTCATTTTATTACTCGCGCGGTCGCCATCCCAAACGAATTTGTGACAGATTTCGTGGTCAGCCGTCGCGAGCGCGAGGTATGTCAGTCCCACCGGCTTCTCCGCGGTGCCACCGCCGGGGCCAGCGATACCTGTCACCGCCAACGCTACGTCGGCGCGCAGTAGCCGCCGCGCACCGCGCGCCATCTCGCGCGCCGTCTCCTCACTGACCGCGCCATGTTCTTGCAAGGTCTCACCGCGCACCAGCAAAATGCGCTCCTTCGCGTCGTTGGAGTAGGAAATAATTCCACCGACGAAGTAATCGGAACTGCCGGGGATGTTGGTGATTAAATGTCCCAACAATCCGCCGGTGCAAGACTCCGCGACCGCGAGGGTCATTCGCCGTTCTCTCAACAACTCTCCCGCGACGATTTCCAACTTTTTCTCAGACATCTGATACTCCGAATGCGAAAATAGGTCAACCACAAAGAACACCAAGAGCACTAAGGACTTTAGTGAGTAGTTATAAACGCGTATGAAGGTTAATGAAAGTCATCTTAGTGTTCCTTCGTGCCCTTTGTGGTTGAAAAAATGACCTTACTGTTAATTCTCCAGCGCGAGCACCTTTTCCAGACGCCGCTGGTGCCGCTCTTCATGTGTGAACTGCGCGGTCACGAAGGCACCCACCAACTCTTTCGCCACCTCTATCCCGACGATGCGCGCCCCCAGACAGAGGACGTTCATGTCGTCATGCTCGACGCCCTGATGCGCGGAGTAATGGTCGTGGCAAAGGCACGCCCGCACGCCGCGTATCTTGTTGGCGGCGATAGCCGCGCCCACGCCGCTGCCGCAGAGTACGATGCCGCGCTCCGCTTCGCCGCGCTGCACCGCCTGCCCCACCGCGATGGCGAAATCGGGATAATCGTCGGTCGCGACATACTCATACGCGCCCTTGTCTATCACTTCATGCCCTAGTTCCTTGAGAACTTTTACTAATTCTTTCTTAAACGCATAACCGGCATGGTCTGCTCCAATAGCTACTTTCATTTTTTCCTCCAAATATGGGACACTGATTTGGCAGATTTTCACTGATATGCCTTATGCAAATTGATTAACCGCAAAGGACGCAGAGAACGCGGAGTTTTCAGACTTCCGAAGTCTCGGAGACTTCGGAAGTCTCTGAACCGCATTTATTCCCTCTCCGCGTCCTCGGCGGTGAAATCATGCTGCATCTGCATAAGCTTCATCAATTAGCGAATTTGTGGAGTAGGGCAGGGTTTCCCTACCTGCCATTCTTGTCGATGGTATAGAACGGCGGCTAAGAAAGCCGCCCTACTAAACTAGTCATTCAACCAACATCACGTTTCATGAATCAACATCTTCGCCCGCGCCGCCACGTCCTCCGCGGTGAAGCCGAACTTCTCCGCAATCACCTTATACGGCGCGGATGCCCCGAAGTGATTCTCTATGGCGACAATCGCGCCCTCCGTGCCGACGTAGCGCTCCCAGCCTAGCGGCGCCATCGCCTCGACCGCCACGCGCTTCGTCATTGCAGGCGGGAATACTTCGCGTTTATACTCCTCCGGCTGCTCCTCGAACAGCTTCCAACAGAGCATACTCACCACACGCGCCGCGATGCCCTCTTGAGCGAGCAGCTCTCGCGCCGCGATGCAGATATGCACCTCCGAACCCGTGCCGATTAAAATCACGTCGGGGTCATCAGCGTCGGCGAGGATGTACGCGCCGCGCCGCAGCCCCTCCGCCGGGGCGAACTTGGCGCGGTCGAGCGTGGGGACTTTTTGGCGCGTCATCACGATTACCGTTGGCTCATCTTTGGTCTCCAGCGCGATCTGCCACGCCGCCGCTACCTCGTTGGCATCGCACGGGCGCATAACCAAGAGATTGGGGGTGGCACGTAACATCGCGAGGTGTTCTATGGGCTGGTGCGTGGGACCATCTTCGCCCGAAAAGATGCTGTCATGGGTGAAAACGTAAGTCACCGGCTGTTTCATCAGCGCGGAGAGGCGAATCGCGGGGCGCACGTAGTCGGCGAAGACGAGGAAGGTGCTGCCGTAAACGCGCAGCCCGCCGTGCAGCGACATGCCGTTCAATATCGCACCCATGCCATGCTCGCGCACTCCGAAGCGCAAGTTCCGTTCCCCGAAGTTATCCCGCTGGACATCTCCATGTCCTTTGAGATAGGTTTTCGTGGAAGACGCCAAATCCGCCGCGCCGCCAATCAACAGCGGTAGATGCGGCGCGATGGCATTCAGCACCTCACCGCCCGCGTTGCGCGTCGCCATCGCCTCGCCCGCCGCGAAGGTGGGCACCGCGTCCTGCCAACCTGCGGGGAGTTCGCCTGACCACGCGGTTTGCCACTGCGCGGCTTCCTCCGGATACGCCGCGCGATAATCCGCGAATAGCTCTTCCCACTCCGCTTCGCGCTGCGCCCAACCACGCTGTAGCTTCGCGAAATAATCGCGCACCTCGTCGGGCACGAAGAACGGCTCGGTCGCCTCCCAGCCCAGATTCTCTTTGGTCAGCGCCAATTCCTCTTCGCCCAGCGGCGCGCCGTGCACGCCGGGGGTATCCTGCTTATTGGGGCTGCCGTAGCCGATGTGCGTGTGACAGCGTATCAGAGTCGGGCGCGCCGTCTCCGCCTGTGCGGCGCGAATCGCCTGCGCGACCGCGCCGCGGTCGTGGCCGTCAATCTCCAAGACGTGCCAGCCATAAGCCTCGAATCGCGCGGTCACATCTTCGGTGAACGTGGCGGAGGTGGGCGCGGCGAGCGAGATGTCGTTATCGTCATATAGGGCGATTAGCTTGCCCAAGCCCCAATGCCCCGCCAGCGAGACCGCCTCCGCGGCGACGCCCTCCATCAAATCGCCATCGCTGCAAATCGTGTAGGTGTAGTGGTCAACCAACTCGTAATCGGGTTTGTTAAATCGCACCGCGAGCAGCCGCTCCGCCAGCGCCATGCCGACCGCCATGCTGATGCCTTGTCCGAGCGGTCCCGTCGTCGCCTCGATGCCGGGTGCCGCGCCATATTCCGGATGTCCGGGGGTCATACTCTCCCACTGCCGAAACCGCTTTAGCTGTTCCAGCGGCAGGTCATAGCCGGTCAGATGCAACATCGCGTAGAGCAGCATCGAGCCGTGCCCCGCGGAGAGTACGAAGCGGTCACGGTCAGCCCATTCGGGATGGCGCGGGTCGTGCTTCAGAAACTGCGCCCAGAGCACAAACGCCGCGTCCGCCATGCCCATCGGCATTCCGGGGTGCCCGGAGTTGGCATTTTGCACCGCGTCCATCGCCAGACAGCGTATCGTATTCGCACATAATTGTTCTAATTTCTCGTCCATGAAAATTTACCTCCATTTTTTAATCTTTGCCCTGCGTCGCGGGCAATAGGACATACGATAATTTAACCATGAAGGACACCAAGAGCACTGGGATTAGAGTTGTTCCCTAATAAGCAAGGCAGAAAATAGGACGCGGATTTTCGCGG
>CAZSIG010000488.1:0-3528 GCA_964606195.1 uncultured Anaerolineales bacterium | reverse complement strand
AAATCAGCGTAAATCAGTTAAATCAGGAAAATCTGCGTTCCATTAGCTACGCGTCAACAAATCGATATAAACTCTATTTCATAGGTGTTCCAACAAAGTGCGCAACGGGGATTGCGCGCTGGATAATTCTCTCGGCGGCTTAATCTTCTTGCTATAGGGCGTAATCCCTACTGCGCTCTCACTGCATTTGCAATTCAACCGCGCCGATGTCGCAGGGGGTGTCGGGATTGATGACGGGGACAGGCCGCGCCGCGCCGCGCTGGTCGGTAGTGAGCACACAATCAGCGGCGGCTATCGCGTCAATCGCGGGGCTGTCGGGGAGCAGCGCGTGGGTTCGCGTATCCCCGCCATTGTCCGCCAAAGGACCTAAAAGCGGGTCGCCAGAGTATGCCGCGTCGCAATTGCCATCTTCGACCAGATTGTTGACATTAACATTCATAGTTGCCTTCCCTTGAATGCCTCCTTCACTGTACGCAAAACAATCATCCCCGCCGTGATTATTGGCGATGATGGTGTTGCTGTACTCCAACGTGCCGAGATTGTTGACATGGATGCCGCTGCCGCCCTCGCGTGCCTTGTTACTGTTGATAGTACAGTGAGTGAGTTTCAAAGTGCCGTTGACGCGCGCCCCGCCGCCCATAGATGCCGAGCGGTTGCCGCTGAGGGTGCTGTTGATGAGCGTCGCGATGCCTTCGCAAGCAACGTCGATGCCGCCACCTTTGCCATTCGCCACGTTATCACTAACCGTGCTGTTAATGAGCGTCAAAATCGCGCCGTTCGCGTTTTTGATGCCCCCGCCGCTGCCGCATTCTATGTACGGTTCGCCTTCCCGATCAGCGAGATTGTCGCGAATGGTACTATTGATTACCGTCAAAGTACCGATATTTCTGATTCCGCCACCATCAGCAGCGCGGTTCTCTTGAATAACGCTATTTACGAGGGTCAAAGTTCCCAAATTCATAATCGCGCCGCCGGAGTAGGGAGACGTAATGGGATAGCCATGTTGAATGGTCACATCTTTGATCGTGACGACTGCGTTCTCCGCGATGAAAAACACGCGGTCAGTCGCTTTGTTGGTCATATCGTGAGCTTGTATGACGGTGCTAGAGGCGCCTTGTCCCCAAATGGCAATATCTTCGTCCACGATGATCCCCGCTTCAGTGTGCACCGCGTCGGTGACTTTTATTCCCGCTATACTCGCGTCCGTCGCCGCGTCTACCGCGGTTTGAATCGTGGTGAAATCACAATCCGCCGCGCAGACGGATACGATAGCATCTTCGGGGATCGCGGTCGGCGCGAGTGTTGCTGTTGGTAAAACACGCGGCACCGGTGTAGCTGTCGGCGACGCGGGCGTGGCGGTGATTATTCGCTCTACCGTCTCTTTGACTATCACCGTCTGCGCGACTAACACCGTCTCCTTGACTACTTTCTCAACGATGACCTCTTTCTCCACAACGACAGTCTGTTTGACGATTTTCTCCACCGGTATCTCTTTCTCGATTACCTGCGGAGTTGGCGCGGCGCACGCGGTGATTAGCAATAGCATCAGAGTTAAAAACAACATTTGACATTTTCTCATCTTTATTTGCTCCTCTAGCTATCTGACAGTTTGCTGTCTCGCGCCGCGCCCCCCGTGAGTTCACTCACGGGGGCTATGAGAAACGCGCTGAAGCGCGTTATGTTCCGGTAGCCGCGCCGAGTTCACGCGGCGAACCGCGGCGTGGGTTGAAGTGGTAATTTGAAAGTGTCAGGTAGCTAGTTTGTAGTCAATAGCTACACTGTACACCGGCAACCACACTTCAAATCGATTGTTAGTGGCGAAGTTCCGTGTTCGGTTTTGTCGTTGCGAATGTGCCATACCAGTAAGGTATGCGGGTCGAACACAATTACATCTTTCACACCTTGTGATAAGTAGAAACGCGGCGCGATTTCTAAATCTTTGATTTCGTAACCTTTGCTGATTACCTCAACCACCGCTTCGGGAACGAGCGTGATCGCTTTGTCCTCTTCATCAGGTTCGCGGCAGAAGATGGCAATATCTGGGCGCATCAGCGAACCGTCAGGAAAACTGACGTATACATCAGCCGCGTGGATACAAGCACATCCTTCCTCTGCCAGATAATCGGAGTTGCATTCGATGGAAGCGCGAATTCGGTCTATTGCCTTTTGGTGTCGCAGTACCGGATATGTCTCCCACAGTGGTAAACCTCCTACCATCTCTAAACGAACCCCCAACTCATTCGCTTGCCAAAAGTGTTGTTCCATGTATTTTCACCTCATACTAAAAAAGAGTACCTCACTGATGAAATTATATCACACCCTCATAATCGCGGCAATGCGCTAGCATCACGGAGAAAAATTCGAACCGCTATACATTACTCGCCGTTTGGGGTAATCACCGCTACGACAGGTATGGAAATCTGCCCTACCCCGCGAACGCCCAGAGAGCCAGAAAGTTTGATCTAACCTAATGACTACTAACCTTTCAAAATCAGCGCAAATCAGGAAAATCCGCGTTATCTGCGCTCAATATCCCGCGCCATCGCCGCGATTTTGGGATCGACCACGTTGACCGCGTCGCCCGGCGCCATGCCGGTCAATCTACTATACAGCTCACTGCCGATGCGGTCGGAGAGAGCTTGTTGAAACTGTACAATTAAATCGTTCAGTTCCTTTGCCAATTTCTCACCGCGTATATCGGTTTTCAGTATCGCGTCGCGCTCCCGCAGCAAATCGCGGTGAATATCTGTGAACTTCGCGGTGTCAAGCTCATCTACTAGATACTGTGCCAAAACTGCTGCCTCTTGGACGATGACGTCCCAACTGATGTCGAGCGATCGCACCTGCTTGACTTCCTCGTGGCACGCTTGAATCTTGCGAAACAACTCATCTTCAGCAGTTGGTGCGGCAGGCTCTTCAGCTATGATACGCGTCCTACTACTTTTGTATTTATTGTAACAAGGATCGTACACGTTTTTCAGCCACGAGGAGAAAAAGAACCCTGAAAAGGCGTTGCCGGGGCTGTAGTTGCCATAGATGCCGTACAACGCCACCGACGCGAAGTAGCCATGCACCTTTGTATTCAGCACTGTGCGCGCTGAATAGAGAAACAGGTTCGCAGTCTGGTGACACACACCATTGACCGCGTATGAGCCGATGTCCGCGGTGTCCGGAAATTTTAATTTCGGACTAACTTCTATCGTATGGCGGTAGCAATCGGCAACCTCGTATATGCCCTCTCCGGAACAAATCTTTCGCAGGTCTGGCCCTTTATGGTCTTGTCCCCAACAATCGAAATACGCGCCGTTCTCGGGACATTTCACGAACGTGTGGTCCGCGAGGTCGACAATCTTCTGCGCCCACCCTTCAAATATCGCCATAATAATGTTCCTCCTTTTCGCTATTATCACTAGTTAATCGAACCGCGCCGTCTGAATCGGTGCGGAAATGGGGACAGCGCGTCATACTTCACACTACCTCGAAAATAGATTGGTGCCGGAGACATGGCGCGGTTACCGGGCGATATGC
>CAZSIG010000487.1:0-3529 GCA_964606195.1 uncultured Anaerolineales bacterium | reverse complement strand
CTGCCGCATTCTCTCCGCACGCACACACAACGGCGGCTAAGAAAGCCGCCCTACGGTACTACGGTACACAACGACGCGGTATTACCTATGCCAAATTTCAAACGATATTACATTCCAAATTCCATCGTTTTCATCACGACGGTCACGCGCGATCGCATCCCCTATTTTGCAAACGAGGAAAACATCCGGCTATTTTGGGAGACGCTAAAGCGCGTCAAAGAGCTGCATCCGTTTCGACTTCTAGCTTATGTCATTCTGCCGGACCATTTCCACTGGTTAATGCACGTAGATGCCCAAGATGGAAATTTTTCCGCTATTTTGCACAGCGTTAAGCGTAATTATACCCTCAACTTCAAGAAGGCTCGCGGTATAGAAACCGCTCTAAGCCTATGGCAAAATCGTTTCTGGGACCACGTTATACGCGATGAACATGACTTGAATTTGCATTTTGACTACATCCATTGGAACCCGGTCAAGCATGGTTACGTGCAATCTCCCCAAGAGTGGCGTCACTCTACCTTTATGCACTGGCAGGAGCGCGGGTACTACGAATTGTCTTGGGGGCGCGATAGCGAGCCGCGCAATATCCAAAAGATGGAATGCGGATAGCACAACGGCGGCTAAGAAAGCCGCCCTACAAATCACCTCATCGCGTCGGGCAGGTTTCTTACCTGCCGCATTCTCTCCATAAACACACACAACGGCGGCTAAGAAAGCCGCCCTACAAGTCCCCCCATCGCGTCGGGCAGATTTCTTACCTGCCATTGTTCTTCATCTCTTGGACGCTGCTCGGCTCGTTATCACGCAACGAGCGAGGTTCTGGATGTGGTTCCACGACCCGCCGCGCACCACGCGCCGCGATGTTCCAACTGAAACTTCGCGCCCATCATCAGTCCGATTCGGCAGCGTGACCGCGCTGCTCCAAAGCCTGTTCAGCGAGAACGAGATGTTCTACCTGAGCGTGACGGTAGATCCTGATGATGAAATGGTGCCGCGAGAGCTGTTGGCGAGCGCACCGTGGGCGATGGAAATGCCGGACAATAGCCTTGTTCCTAAATAAGCTCTTGGATGGCTAAGCAGTTTTTAGGGACGCGGATTAACGCGGATTTTCAGGATTTGCGCCCTTTATCCGCGTTAATCCGCGCAAATCCGCGTCCTATTTCTTCCCAGCTTATTGGGGAACAACTCTAATAGTAAGTCCCAAACGAAAAAAGCCCTGATAGGTTTCGGTACCTATCAGGGCTTTCTGTTATCTCAGCAAGTCGAGTATCTCTCGCAGTATCCGTTGCCAAAAAGTCTCCTCAGAGGGAGCAATTGTGGGCGTCGCGGGCGCGGTTGTGTTCTCCTCCACCGTTGGCACATCGGGTATTTCCTCTACCTCCGCGTCGCTCTCCACGACCTCGTAGGCTTGTCCATCGAGCACGACGATAACGCGCCTGCCGATGGCGAAATATTTGCTCCATGCCGCGTGTTCCGCCAGAAAGTCGAAGTAACTCTCGCTGCTGAAGGACAATTTCACCGGCTCCATGCGCTCCGGCTTGAAGGTCGTATCGGTCCACACGCCGTCGCGATTGATGAAACTTTTATCACCCACAAGTTTGATTTGTTCCTGGTGCTCTTCTGCGATTTCCTCCGCCACTTCCGCCTCGCTATAACCGCGCAATGTGATACTCTTCTCAACCGCGCCTGCGCCCGACACGGGGGCATCTGTCGGCGCAATCGATTCTACTACATCGCGCGACAGGCGGTCGCGACTTTCCTCTCTGAGTACATCTTCGTCCTCGCGCACTAAGAAAGAGGTGTACGGTGTCATAATGCCATAGCGAATGCTCAAGTCTACAATCTCATCTACCAATTCCTGACTCTCGCCATGCAGTCGAATCTGCGTGAGCAGGTAGCCGACTTTGCGCGTTGCCCACAGACGGGGGATGAAATCCGCGCCGCCGCGCTCGCTAAAGGTGATATCCTCGTAGACGAACGCGCTTTCGCGGTCGTTGACCTCCCCCCGCAGCGTGATAGTCGTCGCTCCCCCCGCGCGGTATCGCCCCACGAGCACCAATTGGCTACCTACAAAGAGGTCAGGCAGCGGATAGGGATAAGTGTCCTCCACTTCAATCTCCCCGAAATCGAGAGAGATGTTCGAGAGCAACGGGGTGCTAATCTTCGCGTAGAAAGAAGAGACCTCGTCTTCGATGTTCTCGCCCGGCTCCACGTAGCTGCTCGCGCCGCGATGTTGCTCTGCCAATGTGTCCAATAAAATCGTGTTGACATCGTAACCGACGCCGAAAGTGAAGAGGCGAACGTCCGTGGGCGCGGCTTTGGCGACATTGGCGATGATATTATCAGTCTCAACCTCTCCTTCCGTCGCTAAACCATCGGTCAAAAATATGATAAGCTGTGGGCGTCCGGTGGCAGTCATATCGAGCGCGGTGAGCAGGGCGCGATTGATGTTCGTCCCTCCACGGGCGTTAATCTCGCGCACGAAATCGAGGGCGCGGCGGCGCTCGTCAGCGGGGCGCAAACCGCGAGCATAGGAATGTACGCCGGTGCTGAAGGTCACGATGTTGAAACGGTCATCTTCGTGTAAATTGTTCAAGATGAACTCCAGCGCGTCTTTGGCTTGCGCGATTTTCTCTCCTTTCATGCTTCCTGATGTATCGAGCACGCAAATCACATCCTTTGCCACCCGTTCGCGCTCTTTAATACGCACGTTCGGCGCGGCGAGCAAGACGAAGAAGCCATCTTCCCCGCGTTCTTTGTAGCTAATCAGGCTGACGCCGAAATCTTTCTCGGAAACGGTGTAATACAGCACGAAGTCGCGGTCGGGTTTGACATCGTATTCTTCAAAACTGATGTAGGCGTGATAGTCACCATCGCGCACCACTTCGATATCGTGGCTGGGTGAGTAAATCGACTTGATTTTGCGCGCCGAATGTAAATCGACGGTGATGACGACCTCTTCGAGGGGCTTACTGGAAAAGCGTTCGGTGTCGAGCGGGTAAACGTATTTGACGATGCCACCGTCCATTTCTAAAATCTCGCTGTAGGAAACCTCAACGCGCTTCTCGCCGCGCGCGGGAATGGGGTAAACGCGGGCGCGAAAGGTATTGCGTCCGATATATTCTAGCAGTCCAGGATCGCGCCGTCGATTGACGATGCGCTCGTAAATGCGCCGCGCCTCGTCCTTCTCCAGCAATTCTCCCGTGACCTGCTCACCATCCACGTCCATCGTGAATTCGGAGACCGCCGCGTCTTCCGGCAACGGAAAGATGTAGGTTCCTTCCCATTCGCGCCGCGATTCGTTGACGAATACTTGGTCTACGTAAGTTTCGGCGATCTGTTCATCAATGCCAATCTTGACGCGGTGGTATTTGATTGCCAAGTCAGGAACTTCCATAATCGGCACGTCCGGCGGCGGATCTATGATGATGATACCATCCGCGAACGCGGGCGTCGCGCTGCCCAGAACAGAGAGTAGTATCCCCCAAATCATTAAATGTGAAATTATCTTTTTCATCTTGCACCTCCG
>CAZSIG010000486.1:0-3530 GCA_964606195.1 uncultured Anaerolineales bacterium | reverse complement strand
AATACGAGGCTCTCTATCTAGTCAAAATCGATAAGAAACGCGTCGGTTTAACGCGCTATGAGACGCGTTTGACCTGGATATTCACCGCGCTGTATGTGGGCTTCGGCTTATCGCTTCTGGCTACAATAGTTTCCACTGTAATTTGAATCTAACTTTTTATTTTTACCCATAGGAGAAATTTCAATGACAGAATTGACATGGCTTCATCTTTCCGATTGGCACCAGGGGCGTTTGATCGCAAGGTGGTGCGCGAAGCGCTGGTTAAAGATATCAGCGATCGCGTACAGATTGTCCCAACCTTGGAGCAGCTTGATTTTATTGTCTTTAGCGGTGATGTGGCATGGAGCGGCAAAGAAACTCAATACCAAGCTGCGCGAGAGCAACTTTTTGCCCCCTTGCTCCGCGCTACCGGACTTGACCCTGTGTGTCTATTCATCGTGCCGGGCAACCACGACATGGATAGGGAATTTGTCGAGGAGATGTTGCCCGCTGCCCTCCAACAACCACTGACGGACGACGCGCAAGTTCAGAAGTGGTTGACTGATGAGCGCAGACGCGCCCGCGTATTGGAGCCTTTTGAGGCGTTCTGCGAGTTCGTGTGTGGCTACACAGGACAGGATTCGCCCGACTACGCCAGCATCGCGCGGTTTGATGTCAAAGGCGTGAGCGTTGCACTGCTGGGGCTTAATTCCGCGTGGATGTGCGGGCGACACAGAGAAGCGGATGGCAAGGTGAATGACTACGGCTACACGCTCGTGGGCGAGCCGCAGATACACGACGCGCTGGCGCGAATTGCCGACGCGCAAGTGCGCCTAGTGGTGCTGCATCACCCATTCGACTGGCTGGCGGAATTCGACCGTAACCGAATTGAGGAACGGCTGGAACGCGAGGCACACTTTATCTTGCGCGGGCACCAACACGTCTCGCAGGTCAAGGTCACGAGCGGCACGAGCGGTGAATGTGTGATTATCCCCGGCGGCGCGAGCTACAAACGCCGCGTGGCGGAAGATTCGCGCTACACCAACTCCTACAACTTCGTTCACCTGAATTTCGCGACGGCACGCGGCATCGTCTACCTGCGCCGTTGGAGCGACCGGCGGAACGCGTGGATAGAAGATACTGACGCGTACCCCAGCGGGAAGTATGAGTTTGACCTACCCGCCGGTTTGGGCGAAGATGAACCCGCCCCCGCGCCGCCCGTCGCCACGCCGTCGCCGCCGGTGGAAGATGCCGCCGCGCGCCGGCAAGCCGCCGAAGACCGCTACCGCGAACTCTTGCTGGAGACCTGTGACATCGTTGGCCTGACGAACCTGTCGGGACAGGACCGCCATCTGGCACAGCGGCAGTTGGAACTGCGTAGCCTGTACGTCCCACTGCGCGTTTGGGTGGAGATGAGCACGGCGGAGGAGAAGATTGATGAAGAGGGAGAGGATGATGAGATGTTATGGGAAAAGTTGGAAACGCGCCGTATGGCACAGCGACGCGGGCGAGTGGCGCGAGAGCGGGAACGCGTCTCTGTAGGTGAACGATTGGGCGCGGCGCGCCGCCTGGTGGTGTTGGGCGACCCGGGCGCGGGGAAGACCACGCTCACTCGCTGGATTGCGACCGCGTATCTCCTGCGTCTGAAACAGGACCCGGAATGGCGCGAGCTGCCGGATGTGCAGACGCTCCCTGACCAAGACTGGCTGCCGATCCTCGTCCGCTGCCGCGAGCTGGACGAGCATTGCGTGAACGGCAATCTGGACGACATTCTGAAACATACTCTGCGCAAGGCAGAGTTGAGCGAACAGGAAGCTGCCGCGCTGCGCGGTGCGCTACGGGCACGCCTGAAGGCGGGGACGGCAATCTTAATGCTGGACGGCTTGGATGAAATCACCGACTCCGCGGTGCGGGCGCGCTTCTGTGAACAGGTAGAACGTATCGTCGTGGCATATCCCGACGCCCCCATCATCGCCACCTCGCGAATTGTCGGCTACCGCGAGATGGGCTACCGCCTGGGTAGAGAGTTCGAACACGTTACGTTAGCCGACCTGAGCCAAGAGGAGAAAGATGACTTCGCCCGGCGCTGGTGCGCGCTGACTGAACTGCCCGAACAGCAGGAGAAGGCAGCAGAGGAGCTAATCCACGATATCCACAGCGCGGAGCGGATCGAACGGCTGACCGGCAACCCAATGCTGTTGACGACGATGGCGCTGGTCAAGCGGAATATCGGCAGGCTCCCCAACCGCCGCGCTGACCTTTATTCGGAGGCGGTGCAGGTCTTGCTGAACTGGCGGAGCGAGGTGGACGAGCCGTTGGATTGGCGCGAAGCCATCCCGCAGTTGGAGTACTTGGCGTACGCGATGTGCGACCGCGGCGCACAGCAGTTGCGCCGCGACGAGGTTATAGATTTATTTAGACGGATGAGAGAGAAATACCCCAACATCTACGCTGTCCAGAATCGTACCCCAGAGGAGTTCCTCAATCGCCTGGAGGCGCGCACCGGTATTTTGATAGAGGCGGGCAAAGTTCGTCATCTGGGAATGTTGACGCCCGTTTATGAGTTTCGCCACCTGACCTTTCAGGAGTACCTGGCTGCCCGTGCCCTGGTGGATGGACGTTTCCCCGATCGCGACGCGAAGTTGAGTCTGGGAGAGCACGTCGCCCCGCTGGCTGGGCGCACCGTGGAGACAGCTTTTGGAGATGGGACCCCTACAGAACTTGCCGTCGTGGAAAGCTGGCGGGAGGCGCTGCGGCTGGCGGTGGCGATATGCAGTGACGACGACGTGGACGACACGCTGCTCGCCATCCTCACCCCGCTGGAGGACGAACCGCCCGCCAATTCCCGCGCCCGCGCCATCCTCGCCGCCCTCTGCCTAGCGGACGAGCCGAACGTCAGTTCCCAAATGGTAACACGAGTGTTACGGGTATTTACTACACAGGTGAGAGAAGAAGATGGTCTAAGTGGAAATGTTAGAACGGGTATTGACGCTGCAGTGAAAGAATTAACAGATACGCGTTGGGTGAATATGTTGCGCGATACTCTAGTACGCGAATTTTGTCAGCGTGCTGGAAAGGCACGTAGAAATCCCGGGGGGCTAGTAGCTATAATCAGCGCGGCAGCTGCGCCTCAAGAGAATGTAAAACTGACTAAGTGGTTGGTAAAACAGGTACAGTACATACAAGACGGCATAGTGACGGAAGCAATTGCAGCAGCGTTAGGAGTCATGGTATTATCTTATAGAGGCAAAGCGCAAACGGTTCCTAGATTAATAGATGTACCCCTAAATAGACTTTTCGGCAACGCACCGATGGCATTTGCGGCAGCATGGACGTTAGGTTGGCTCAATAAAATTGACCGTCTCAAAGATAAAGCTTGGCGACCGACAGCGTCTGAAATGGAACGTCTTGTTGCTTTCGCGAGCGATCTTGATTCTGATCCTTATGCAATACGTTTCCTGACTTGGATATTCGGACAAGAAAAATTTGAGTGCGTTGTCGAACCACTGATTTTGTGGCTAGTAAATCCAATAGTTGATGTGCGATCTGAG
>CAZSIG010000485.1:0-3532 GCA_964606195.1 uncultured Anaerolineales bacterium | reverse complement strand
TTCACTCTCCAACTTGCACAACCCCCTGAAGTAGCGTAAAATGACCGCATGAATCACGAAAAAACTACCAGCGTCGCCCGCGCCGCGAGCATCATCTCGCTGGGCAACGTCTCCAGCCGCATTCTGGGCTTGGGGCGCGAGATGGTCATCGCCCACTTCTTCGGCGCGACCGGCTACGTCAGCGCGTTTCGCATCGCCGCGAAAGTCCCCACCATGCTATACGACCTGCTAGTCGGCGGCATGGTCAGCTCCGCGCTCGTGCCGGTATTCAGCCGCTACGCCGCGCCCGAACGGCGCGCTGAACTCTGGCGGCTCGCCAGCTTGATTATCAGCGTCGCGGTTATTTTCCTATCTATCCTCGTGCTGTTCCTCGAACTATTTGCCCCGACAGTTGCGTGGGCGTTGGGCGGCGGCTTGGACGCGGAACTGCGCGCCGTCGCGACGCAGTTGATTCGCTTCACCATCCCCGCGATCATCTTCTTGGGATTGTCCGGCATCCTGACCGGGCTGCTATACGCCTTGCAACGTTTCGTCTTCCCCGCGTTCACCGTCGCCGCGTTCAACGCCACCATCATTGTAGTCACGCTGTTTCTGGCGCGGCGCATCGGCATTCGTAGCCTCGCGCTGGGCTTACTGTTGGGCGCGATACTACAGGTTGCCCTGCAACTCCCTGGCTTACGCGATATGCTCGTCGCATTATCAGAAATCGGATTTTTAAGAAAAAATCCGATTTCTTCCCTAGAGTTGACCGCACTGCGGCATATCCTCGCGCTCTACCTGCCGGTTATCTTGGGCTTGGTCATCAACCAAATCGGCGTGGCATTGGATAGCAACCTCGCGTCGCGGACGGGCGAGAGCAGCATCGCCTACATGCAGAACGCCACCACGCTGCGCCAATTCCCGCTCGGTTTGGTCTCCGAGGCGGTCGCGCTGGCGATTCTCCCCACCCTCTCGAGGCAAGCTGAGGACAACGCGGCGTTCATGGCGACTCTCACGCGGGGCTTACGCCTCGTGCTCATGCTCATCGTCCCCGCCGCGGTCGGGCTGTTCATCACCGCCACGCCGATCGTGCAACTCATCTTCGAACATGGCGAATTCACGCCGATAGATACCGCGCAGACCGCGCTGGCGCTGCAATACTACATGCTCGGCGTCATCTTCGCCGCGATTGACCAGCCGCTCATCTTCGCCTTCTACGCGCGCCACGACACGCTGACTCCCGCGCTGGTCGGCGTCGGCGGCGTCATCGTCTATTTCATCGTCGCGGTACTGTTACTCAACCCGTTGGGCATGATCGGCTTGATTATCGCCAACTCTGTGCAGCTAACATTTCACGCGCTGGTGATGCTCATCTTGCTGATTCGCCGCGTAGGTTCGCTGCGCGGGCATTTGCTCCGCTCGACCATCATCAAAGTCGGCGCGGCGACGGCGGTGATGGCACTCTGCACGTGGGGCGCGTTATTCATCATAGGGCGTTATCCCTATAACGCCGTCAGCGCGGCATATAAACTCATTCGCGTCGCGGTCGCGGGGGGAGTAGGCGTAGCAAGTTACGGCATCATGGTATATCTGCTGCGCGTGCCGGAAGTGACGCTGCTGCGCGACGTGGCGCGCCGAAAGTTGCGCCGCGGGCAGTAGGGCAGGTTTCCATACCTGCCGTTTTTGCCGTGTTATGAACGGCGGCTAAGAAAGCCGCCCTACTTGCTGCTTGTGGCGCGGTTAGTAGGGCAGGTTTCCATACCTGCCGTTTTTTTACTTGACGCGAATATCAATATTCAGTATAATTTGAGAGCGCGCGGTTAGTTATTGTAGGCGCAGGCTTCACGCCTGCGAGAAAGCGCACTCGTAAAGGGTGCGGCTACTGATGCTCGCGTCAGAAATGTCATTCTGAGGAGCGCAGCGACGAAGAATCCCGGATTAGGAAGTAATAATCCGACGCGAAACGAGATTCTTCGCTCCCGCTGGTTGCTCAGAATGACATGCTATCGCGGAGATAATAAATTACAAAATAAAAGGAGGTCGTTATCATGGATGGTTTAGTTACGTTGGTTATGCTCATCGCGGCATTGGCGTTTATCATTTTCATTATTTGGGCGCTGCTCTACGCGGCGCGGTATCGCAAGGCGGGACCGAACGAACTGCTGGTCATATCGGGCAGATCGCACACGGTCGTCAGTCCGCTGACCGGCAAGCGCGAGACGGTCGGGTTTCGCTTGGTCAAAGGGGGCGGAACGTTCGTCCTTCCCATCATCGAGCGTGTGGACAGCATCTCGCTTGAGGTGCTATCCACGCACATCGCGGCGCGTAATGTCTACACGCTGCACGGCGTGCCGGTGAACCTCGAACTCGCGGTGCAGGTCAAAATCAAAAGCGACGAATATTCACTCTACCTCATCGCCGAGCAGTTGCTCTCTAAAAAGCGAGAGGAGGTTGAGGGTATCGCGACACAGGTTATCGAGGGACATCTTCGCGCCGTGCTTGGCACGATGACGGTCGAAGAAGTCTATCAAGACCGCGACACCTTCACCCAGCGCGTGCGCGAAGTCTCCGCCAAAGATTTGGGCGAGATGGGCTTGAGCATACTCGCGCTGACCGTCAAGGAAATCGGCGATGAGCAGGGCTATCTACAGGCGTTGGGCCAGGCGCGCGTGGCGGAGGTGAAGCGCAACGCGAAGATGGCACAGGCGCAAGCCAATCGCGACGCGGAGGTCGCCGCTACGCAGGCGAATCGCGAAGCCGCGCTGGAGAATTCCAAGACCAATCAGGAGACTGAGCAGGCGAAATATACCGCCGCCATCAAGGTCGCGGCGACGACTAAAGATTATCAGATGCAGAAAGCCGCGTTCGAGGAGGAGATGCAGCGTAAGCGGGGCGACGCGGAGCGGGCGCGCGCGGAGGCGGAACTGGCGTTCAATCTGCAATCGCACATCACTCGGCAGCAAATCAAGAGCGAAGAGATGCAGGTGCAGGTCATCGAGCGGATGAAGGAGCAGGAGGTCGCACAGCACGAGATAAAGCGCAAGGAGAAGGAGTTGACCGCGACGGTGGAGAAGCCCGCGGAGGCGGAGAAGTATCGCATCGAGACGCTCGCGGAGGCGCGGCGCATTGAGCGGGAGAAGGAGGCGGCGGGCGAGGCGGAGGCGGCGCGGTTTATCGCGCAAGCCGAAGTTGAATCTATCCGCCTCAAGGCGCAGGCGGACGCGGACGCTACCAAGATACGCGGTTTGGCACAGGCGGAGATGATTCGCGAACAGGGCGCGGCGGAGGCGGACGTGATGCGGCAGAAGGCGGAGGTCGCGCAGGAGTTCACGCAGACGGTGCTGCTTCAGCAGATGATCGACGCGATGCCGCGTATGGCGGAGATTCTGGCGGAGCCGCTCGCGAAAGTCGAGCGGATCGTGGTCATCGGCGGGGACAGCGGCGGCGCGGGGACGCATCATCTGGCGCAGGATGTGAACAGCATGATCGCGCAGGTGCCGGAGACGCTGAAGGCGTTGACGGGGATCGACCTGGTGCAGAGTTTGCGCGATCT
>CAZSIG010000484.1:0-3541 GCA_964606195.1 uncultured Anaerolineales bacterium | reverse complement strand
GAAGTGAAGCATTATTATCAGGAAGGGGTGATGGCGCGCAAGGGGATTGAGAATTGAATCTTGATTTTGTGAAGAAAGGGGGTAACGCGTATAAGATTTGAGAAATGTGTTTTGCAAAACGTAGAGAGTTTTTAGTTGTTCGAAAATTTATTTTACTGAAGGAGGCTTGTAGATAGAATGATGAAAAAAGGGAAGAGTTTAGTAACCTGCTTGGTAGTAGGGGTATTATTGACGATTGGAATCGTTTACCCCATAGCCGCGCAAGGACCGCACCGCGCCGGTTTGGTCGTGCAGTTTGGAGATGGTACAGTACAAACGGAGTGTGTTACTTTTACCGAGGATGAGATTACTGGTACTCAACTTCTGGAAAACGCGAATTTTGAGATTGTGACCGAGACGTCGGAATCCGGCACAACCATTTGCAAAATTGGCGATGACGGTTGTCCATCTGACGATTGTTTCTGTGGCTGTGCTCCGCCTGATTATGACCCTTGTATGTATTGGACCTATTGGATAGGGCAACCGGATGGCTCTTGGGTAGCGTCCGATACCGGCGTGGATGGTCGAACCGTTACTGATGGCGCGGTGGATGGCTACCATTGGACTGGAGATAGTTCTGCTCCGCCGGATACCACTTTTGACTCCATCTGTCCCACACAGTCGATACCCGCGATGAGCCCTTGGGGAGTGACGGCGGCGATGGTGTTGCTCGCGGGCGCAATCGCTTGGCGGAAACAACGTGGTTAATTTTACACGTAATGTCGGCTCATAGTTGATTGTATTGGGGACGTAGCCGCGCTGCGTCCCCAATTTTTCAAGGGCATTATCGAAACGAGGGATATGATGATGAGGACGAGAAAAAATAAACATAGCTCCAATAATTTGTTGGGAATAGTTATTATCAGGGTTGTTATCTGCGTAATATTTTTGTGGTTAGTCGCGCCAGTGGCGTTGGTCGCGGCGGACGGTGATAAGCATACCCCTTCGCTTCAGCCAACGGTTGACATTACCCGCACCCTCGCGGTCAGTCGCGCTCTAACGTGGGTGCAAACACAACAGCAACTCGACGGTAGCTTTGGGGGCATTCTCGGTTATTACGTCACTACTAACGAAACGATGTGGGCAGTAGCTATGGCTGGAATTGACCCACGCACCTGGACAACTGCCACCAGCCCCAGTCCCATAGAATATCTGGCGACACACACTCCTACCGAAACAGACGAATTGTTGTGGGAGACCTCGTCAACCGCGCAGATGTTGATGACTGCGGTTTTGGTGGGAGAGGCTCCAATGAACTTTGGAGGCGTAGATTTAGTCACGCGGTTGACGCATGATTACTACGATGCCGAAACGGGCGCATATGGGGTGGAGAATAAACCGCTTGATCAATGCTGGGCTACGTTAGCAGTGGCATCTTTGGGACAAGACGTGCCTCCCGCGGCGATAGAAAAGCTCAAAAGTTATCAGGCGGCTGATGGCGGATGGGCGTGGACGATCAGCGCGGGGTCTGGTGTCGATGTCACCGCATGTGCTATTATGAGCTTGATCGCCGCGGGCGAGCCACTTACTTCCACTGTGCTACAGGACGCGGTGACGTTCATGGCAAGCCATCAAGCCGATAGTGGCGGTTTTGGTAGCGATGCTCTGATCACTACACCTAACACTAACTCCACCGCTTTCGCGCTCCAAGCCATCTACGCGCTGGGACAATCTCCGACAGACCCAATGTGGACTAAAGGTGATAACAACCCCCTGCGCTTTTTGCTATCCTTGCAAACCGAAGAGGGATACATCGCGTACAGCAAGAACCCTGGCGGACAGGACAAATTCCTGACTACAGTGCAAACAGTTCTCGCGTTATTAGCCAGACCGCTGCCATTTGGCGATAAATTATTGTTTTCGAACATTGTGGTGCAATCTAATCCATCTACATCAACTATAACAGTCGTCGCGTCTTATGCTCACGACGTTAATGCCGACGGCAGCGCGGCAGTGCGTTACCGCGCCGTTGGCGGCGACTGGTCGAATACAGAAGCGATGACTAAAACTGCCAACGCGTTTATATGGGAAAAATCGGGACTGGTGCCTGATACATACGAGATTGAAATCACCGCCGATGACCCCGATGGCACGTTGTTTAACACCGCGATACAAACACGCACGATTGAGGTTCGCGAAGATAATCCGGTCAGTCGCGCCTTAGCCTGGTTACGAACGCAACAACAAACCGACGGCAGCTTTAGGGGCGCGTTAGGTCCCTACGTCACGACTAATGAGGCGATGTGGGCATTATTATTCGCGGGCGAGGATCCGCGCACTTGGATTAGTGCTACCAATCAATCGCCACTCGATTACCTGATGACCGAGGTTCCGACCCAGACTGACGAGCTTATGTGGGAGACCTCTAACACCGCGCAGACTCTTATGACCGTGGTATTGGCGGGAGAAGATCCTACCAATTTCGGGGGAGTAAATCTTGTCAAATTGCTCACTCAGGATTATTACGACGCGACTACCGGCACATACGGAGTGGAAGGCAAGACCCTCGATCAGTGTTGGGCAATGCTGGCAGTCGCGGCTGTGGGAAAGAACGTACCAGCCGCGGCAATACAGAGACTCAAGGAACAACAAAATGATAATGGTGGCTGGGCTTGGTCAATTAGCGCGCCCCCTGGTTCCGATACGACCGCGTTGGCGATAGAAGCACTAATCGCCGCAGGAGAACCACTTACCTCTACGGTGTTGCAGGAAGCTACAGCATTTATGGCAAGTTATCAAGCTGATAGCGGCGGTTTTGCCTCAGACGAATTACTATCTATCCCTAATGCCAACGCGACTTCGTGGGTCGTTCAGGCTATTTATGCTTTGGGGCAAACTCCCACCGCGTCCCAATGGACTAAAGACGGAAATAATCCCCACGATTTTTTGGTATCTTTGCAGAACGACGCGGGCTATATTGAGTATAGCGAAACCCCGAGCGGACAAGATGTGGTTTTGACCACTATTCAGACGATTCCCGCGCTGCTGGGCAAGCCGTTTCCCTTCACCGAAAAACTGCTTATATCGGACATTGCCGCGAATTTTAATATTGACTCCTCTACCTTGTCAGTAATTGCTCACTATGCCCATGATACTGACGATGATAGTCGCGCGGAGATTAGCTATCGAGCTTTAGCAAGCGGCGAGAGTGGCTGGTCAAATGCAGAACCAATGACTAAAACTGAAGCGGCGTTCATATGGAGTAAATCGGGCTTGTCTTTAGATGCTTATGAGGTTAATATTAGTTATGAGGATTATGATGGGACGTTGCTTAACGATGCGGTTCAAACTCGCGTGATTATGCCTTATTCGGTCTACTTGCCTGTCGTATTAAAAGCACAATGATGATTATTCTATCAGTAGAAAATTGAGAAAGGGAAGGATGATGAGAAAAGTTTATCTAACATTGTCAATATTATTATTTGTACTATATACCTACTGCCCCGCCGTCGCGCAATCACCAAACCGCGTCGGCTTGGTGGTACGCTTCGGCGACGGCAGC
>CAZSIG010000483.1:0-3548 GCA_964606195.1 uncultured Anaerolineales bacterium | reverse complement strand
CGCGTCCTCCGCGTGCTCTGCGGTAAATTGTAGTGCGATTTTGCGTAAGTCCTATGTTATTCATAAACTGATACCGCGTCGCGATTATGTCTCTCTCGGCTTAGAGAAGCGCACTTTGTGATAATCGATTTGCAATTGCGCCATCTCGGTCGAATTGACCATCTCATCTCCGTAGTGGACGCGCATGTAGACGCGCGTGATACGCGACAACGCTTCTCGCATCTCCGTGCCGAATGCCTCTATCAAAGTGGGTAAATAACTATCGGGCGGCATCGCTTGAGGGCGCTCGTAACCGCGCTGTGCCGCCAGCCGACAGACGTTGGCATAGATATTCTGTACCGAAATCGCGGCTAGTAGTTGGCGACTTATGCCGTAGCGTTGTACCAGCCCCGCGACATCGCGCAGTAGTTGCGCCCCGCGTTCTAATATATTGCCCTCTTGAGTTATTGTCTCAATATCTTCTTTCGCTAACTTCTCCGTCGAAGTCGGGCGAATTTTACGCAGGAATAATAATAGTCCGCCAAAAACGATTATGCCCAGTAACCCCGCGATGACGTACTGCATATTGATTTGTAACCATTGCGGCACGGTTGCAGCCGTCTCTTCAAACTGTTCCATCTCCGGTTGGGGAGTGTTTTCAATCAATGTTGATAATAGTTCCCAATCGACTTGGCTGAACAGGTTTTCCAACCAGTATATCACCGGTTCGAGCAATTTGAACAGGATTTGTAAGAAGAACCACGCGATATGTCCCACGACCAACCACAGCGGGTCAAACCAGTGAAATACAGTTTTGAACGTCTGCGCGGTATAAAAGCGTAACAACCACCCCGCGCCGCCGACTGTGACCGCGACAGCAGAGATTAGTAGCACCAGGCGGTTGCCCGTCAATGCACTGCCCGCGCTCTGCGCCCCGATCGCTTTGTCGTGAATTCGCGCCAGCGTGACCGCTATCAGCCCCAAACCGAAGTAAACCCACAACAGGAATACCAAATTTCCGCCGCCAACGCGATTGAGTTCCGCCGCCGCGATGATCAGTATCAGAATGCCCAAGCGAAAGTTGAACCCGACTTGAAAGAGGCCCATGTCGCGATTGATGGCACTAGTCGCGCGCTGCCACAGGAAGATGTTCGCCGCGACCATGATAAACTCCGGTCTGAAGCCATTGAAGAAATTTACTAGGGCGTAGATGGTATTGCCGAACCAGGAAAAATCACCGAGCGGCGCGGCGCGGTATAGCCAGATACGCACTGCCAGCAAGCTGCTCAGCACGACTAGCCAGGCTACACTCAACTCATACTGCGGCGAATCAATCTGGAGATAATTTAGCAAGTCAAGTGCCAGCATCCACAGCAGCAACATGCCGAACAGCCCGCCAAAGACCGCGATAGGCACGGCGTTCCACGAATCAGAACGTAGGGCGTAAAGCAAAATCGGCGTGAACCAGGCTATTTCCATACCCGCGAGGCAGAAATAGATTAGTCCTTGACGCCGATTAGATAATAACATCTGACACATCTCCTCACGCTTCACGCTTCACATCGAGCAATCCCCGCGCCTTCGCGATTTGCTCCTGCACCGCGCTAGTAGCCGTGCCCCCGTAAACCGTCCGCTGTTCCACCGAGCGGCGAAAGTCCAGCGCGTCGTAGACATCGGCGGAGAATTTGGGCGAGATGTTTTGGTACGCTTCGAGTGGCAAATCGCGCAATGAACAATCGTGCTCCAGCGCGGTGCGCACTGCTTGCCCGACCAAACGATGGCTCTCGCGAAAGGGCACGCCGCGCCGCACCAGATAATCCGCGAGGTCGGTGGCTAACATCTCGTCTCGCAGCGCGGCAGCCATTCGCTCGTGGTTGACGTGCAATGTCTCTACTACGCCCGCCAACACGGGCAGCTCGATTTCCAGCGTGTCTATCGCGTCGAACAGCGGCTCTTTATCCTCTTGCAAATCCTTGTCATACGCGCTGGGTAAACCCTTCATCGTGGTCATCAAGGAAACTAAGTTGCCCAACAGCCGCCCCGTTTTGCCCCGCGCCAATTCCAGAGGGTCGGGATTCTTCTTCTGCGGCATGATGCTGGAGCCGGTGCTGTAAGCGTCGTCAAGTTCCACGAAGTCGAATTCGGCAGAGGAATAGATGATTAAATCCTCCGCGAGGCGGCTCAGGTGCGTCTGTAGCAGCGCCGCCCAGAACAGAAATTCGGCAATGAAGTCGCGGTCTGCCACCGCGTCGAGGCTATTTTCGCTTATCTGCGGCACCAGTTCTCCCGCATTGTCGAAGTTTATGGTGGTGAATCCCAGCCACTGCGCCAGCGCGGCGCGATCAATCTCGAAGGCATTGCCCGCCAGCGCGCTGCTCCCCAATGGTAAAATCGCCACGCGCTTGGATAAATCATCTAAGCGCGCGTGGTCACGTTGCAGCATCCAGAAAAATGACATGAGCCAGTGCGCGAACAATATCGGCTGCGCGGGTTGCAAGTGCGTGTAGCCGGGCATGATTGGCTTCAGATGTGCATTCGCCTGCTCGACGATGGCGCGTTGTAGTTCCATCAGATAAACGCGCAGCACTTTTACTTTTTCCATCAAGTACAACCGCGTATCGGTCGCGACCTGGTCGTTGCGACTGCGTCCGGTGTGCAGTTTGCCCGCGACATCACCGATTAGTTCGTGCAGCCGCCGCTCGACGGCGGTGTGAATGTCCTCGTCGCTGGTCAGAAATTGGAACGCACCTGCCTCGAACTCGCGCAATACCGCCTGTAAGCCGCGCACGATTTGTGCTACTTCATCCGCCTCCAGAATACCGATTTCCCCTAATGCGCGAGCATAGGCGATGCTGCCGGTGATGTCGGCGTGATACAAGCGATGGTCGAAGCCGATGGACGCGTTGTATCGTTCCAATAGTTCGTCAGTTTCCCCGCTGAACCGTCCCCCCCAAAGTTTTGCCACGATGTAGCCTCCTGAAGCTAACCGCAGGCAAAAGTCTGCGGCTACATTCTTGTTTTGGCTCTTTAGGAATTCGTGGGGTCAGCTTAACACGCGGTTTATTTTTTGCCACTAATTGCACTAATTGGCACAAATAAGCAGAAAATTAGTGAAAATTCGTGAAATTAGTGGCAGATTTTCCCTTGTGCCCTCCGAAACCCCAAAGCCCCTTTGTTTTAATCTCTCTTGAAGGTACCGTAATCTGGCTGGCGATACCGCGACTGCCCGAATCCCTCGATGTCCAGCAGCGCCTTGACCTTCATCTGCAACCCGAACAGATTGATGAAACCCTCCGCGTCGCTCTGGTCATATACATCGTCTTCGCCAAAGGTCGCGTAATCCTCGCGGTACAGCGAGTAGGGCGATTTGCGCCCGACGACGGTGCATGACCCTTTATACAATTTGAGCCGCACCGTGCCGGTGATGTTCTCCTGCGTGCGCGTGACGAACGCATCCAGTCCCTCTTTCAGCGGCGTGAACCATTTGCCATAGTAGACCATCTCCGCGTACTTCTCGGCGACCACGTCTTTGTAGTGCATCGTGTCGCGGTCGAGGCAGAGCGTCTCCA
>CAZSIG010000482.1:0-3552 GCA_964606195.1 uncultured Anaerolineales bacterium | reverse complement strand
CGAAGTGCTCGTCTCCGACGTGATGAGCCACGTTTATCGGCAAGTGCCGCGCAGCGCGCAGGCGGATCACGGTGTGGTACAGGAGCCGACCTATCAGGTCAGCGGCAACTTCCCCGTCGCGCTGTTGTTGGGCGGCAAGGGCTGGGACGAAGGGATGGCCGCGCCGCCGCCGCTGGAGCGTCCCGGCGCGGGGACGGCTTATCATTTCGGCAACATCGGCGGGGATGTGGTGTTTGGGACGAAGACGACGGGAGTGGATCAGCGCGGCGCGACGATTCAGGGACCGCAGATCAAAGTCGCGGGGAATTATTATGCTGGGGCGCCAAGCGCGGCAAAGCGAGAGACAAAGCCAGCTACGCGACTCCCGAATAGTCCCCGCGCCGATCTGGAGCGGAATATGCGGCAGGCTTACGAGTTTATTCGGGAACACGAGGCGACGCGGTTGGATTCTGATCGCCCGGAGGAGCGGGCGCGCGCGGAGCGAAAGATCGCGGGGCAGTGGGAATATATTCGGGAGCAATTGCGCAAGTATCTGCCGCGTTATGGGGCGGATATGCCGGAGGATATTCGGGGGATCGCGGAGTATGCGGAGATGGGGTAGGCTTTAGCTTCCCGCGAGCTTCAAGCTCGCGGGAAGCTGGGCGATTCGGAAGTGCATCATATCTTCACCACGACCCCGCCCGCGGGAATATACGTTTTATGTCCAAATCTAAGCTAAAGTTGAGTAATTACCTGACTGTGAAAAAAACAAATCATAGCCGCGAATGGTTGTTCTTGTTTCTCATCATCCTCATCGCCGCGATATTCAGACTGTACAACCTCGACCAAATTCCTCCCTGTCTCCAATTCGACGAGGCATTCAACGCCACCGACGCGGCGCGCGTCCTCGCGGGCGAGCGCCCGATTTTCCTACCCGCCAACGGCGGACGCGAGGTATTGTACACTTATTATCAAGCTATCATCGCGCGGTTCGTAGGTTTAACCCCCTACGCGCTGCGCCTGTCGTCCGCCATCATCGGCATTTTGACGATTCCCCTCGCGTATTTCTTCGTTAGATCGCTGTCTCTCTACACCGACGGCGTTAGTTGTACAGGGCGCAATCTCCATTGCGTTACTAGACTAACGCCCTATACTACCGCGCTGTTCGTCGCCATCTCCTACTGGCATTTGCATTTCAGCCGCTACGGAATTCGCTCCATCACGCTGCCACTGCTCATCACCGCGACGTTATACGCGTACTGGCGCGGCGTCACCACGCGCCGTTACGTCTATTTTCTACTCAGCGGTGTCATTCTTGGTATCAGCGCGTACAGCCACCCCGCGGTGCGGCTCTGGCCATTTATCCTAATAATCTTCACCGGCTATCTAGTTTGGGCTGACCGCGCCGCGACATGGCATTATTTGGCGGGATTAGCGATCACTGGCATCATCTCGGCGGTCATATTTCTTCCGCTGGGGCGTTATTTTTGGCAGCATCAAGAACAATTCTTCGGACACGCGAGCGCGGTATCGGTCTTCGCCCCGCGCGTCAGCGGTGGCAACGCCCTGACCGCGATGTTCACGAACGCGGTCAAGGTCGCCGGTATGTTCTTCGTGCGCGGCGACGCGGCTTGGATTCACAACCTGCCGGGGCGTCCGGTGATGTCGTGGCTCGCCGCGCCGTTTTTCCTATGGGGCGTTTATCTGCTCATTCGACAAGCATTCGACCGCGCCGCGCGCCGCCGCCACGCCGCGGTTTTGCTGTTCATCTGGCTCGGTGTTGCGCTGATTCCCTCTGTTCTCAGTGACGATGCGCCGAATTTCTCGCGCACTATCGGCGCGATACCGGCGGCGTTCGTGCCGTTGGGCTTGGCGGCGGATTGGCTAGTAGGGCAGGTTTCCATATCTGCCGTCTCGGATACGAAAAGGAACGGCGGCTATGGAAAGCCGCCCTACGCGGTTTGGGTTATGTCGATGGTGATTGTGGGAATAATCGCGTTCGAGGGGGTCACTACCTGGCGCGATTATTTTCAGCGTTTCGCCGCCGCGCCCGAACTCTATTATCGCTATGGTTGTGATATGCGCGATGTGGCTGAGTACCTCAATCGCGCCACCGCGCATAATCACGTCTATCTCGCGCCGCTGTGGGCAGAGGAGGGGACGATTGAGTTTCTGACGCGCGATTATCCCATCAAATCGTTTGAAAGTTCGGATACGATTGTGCTTCCCACCGACAAATCGCGCGGCGCGGTTTATGCCTTTCCATGGGAACAAGAATGGCACATCGAGCGGTTCGCCGCCGCGCTGGGCGAGGTGGCGCGGTACGAAGTCGTTCAGGGCGCCAACGGGCAGTCGCTCATGCACACCTTTCATATCGCCGCGGAGGATTTACCCACCGCGCAGGATATGTTAGAGAAAAATTACCCCACCGCGCCGCAGATGGTGCAGCGCGTGAACTTCGGCGATGAACTAGAGCTGTTGGGATACACTTTGGCGGGGCCGACGTTCGCCGGGCGCGGGACGCACGTGACGATTTACTGGCGCGGGTTGCGCGAGATGGTGACGAACTACACCGTTTTCGTCCACGCGGTCGATGATAAAGGGCGAATATGGGGGCAGCAAGACCGCTGGCACGCCAACGGGACTTATCCCACTAGCGCGTGGGCGGTCGGGGATATAGTGATAGACGCGTATTATCCCCTGTTTGACCCCTGCACGCCGCCGGGGGAGTATAAAATCGTCATTGGTTTATATGACCAAAACCAGAGACGCGTGCCCCTTGCCGACTCACTGCTCACCGCCGTCGAATTGGGGGAGGTGCGCGTAGACCGCGCCAATAAACTGCGGCGGCAGGACATCGCGCCGCGTAACCTTGCCGAATTGAAACTAGATTCGGCGCGGCTCGTGGGCTACGATGTTTTTGCGGCGCAGGCGTACGCGGGCGGAAACCTGCCCATTAACCTGTATTGGCAAATCACCGCCGATGAGCCGGTTACTGAAGTTGTCCGCTTGGAACTATCACCGAATTATGGCGCAAATGTCGCGTTCGCGCCACCCCTCAAGGGCGAATATGTCTGTAATCATTATGACATACCGCTGCCGCGTGATTTGCCCGCGGGCGCGTATCAGCTATCGTTACGAAACGCGCAAACCGTCGCGTTGGGGGAGATAGAGATTGCCGCCGCCGCGCACGATTTCACCGCGCCTAATCCGCAGCGCGCGATGTTCGCCCGCGTCGGGGAGAATGTGGAGTTCGTGGGGTATGATTTGGCGACATCTATGGAGACAATCACGCTGACATTGCATTGGCACGCGGTGGGTACGATGGAGACTTCATACACCGTGTTCGCGCACTTGCTGGATGAAACGGGGCAGGTGCGCGGGCAGCACGATAGCCCGCCGGTGCATAACACGCGCCCGACTAATCAGTGGGTTGTTGGGGAGTACATCGCCGATCCGCATATTATAACTATGCCCGCTGACGCGGTGGGGATTTATCAGCCGGAGATCGGCATGTACGACGCGCAGACGGGGCAGCGGCTGCCGGTGTTTGACGCGAATGGGGCGCGCGTT
>CAZSIG010000481.1:0-3553 GCA_964606195.1 uncultured Anaerolineales bacterium | reverse complement strand
GGTGGTTGAATAGTTAGCATTTTAACTATCACTTACCATTTAACCACTACTAAAATCTGCGCAAATCAGGCCAATCTGCGTTATCTGCGTTCCATTCAAGCCCGTGCCCCTTGCATTAACACAAAAAGGGCGGCAAGCCAGAATGTAGCAATCGTTGGCTTTCCACCCCATCTTTATCACAACTGTGCAATTGTCGCGTCAATTAGCCGCGCGTCCCCTGCGCCCTTGCGGTGGACTGCCCGGCAATATTATAACAGGGAAACAACAGAGTAGCAAGTCACGCGGTCAGCGCAGGCGTAAAGCCTGCGGCTACATTGTAGGCGCACCCTTTACGGGTGCGCTTAATGCCTCTTCGCCGAGTGAACTCGGCGCGGCTACAAGAAACATGCTGAAGCATGTTCGGCATAACGCGCTTCAGCGCGTTTCTCATAGCAATCGTGAGTTCACTCACGGTTTAATAGCCTTGATACCGCGTCGCCTACCCTAACAGCGAAACCGCGCAGCGCGGCGATTTCCTTCACAGGAAAACGCGTAGACCGCGCCTCTTCTCGCTCCGCTTGCGGCGGTTTATCACTCGCATTTTTCTTTGTCCGCTGAGATTTATCGCGGCGCAAGAGATTCGCGGCATCTTGCAGCTTGCCCACGGAGAGGCGTTCATTTTCGGTGCCCGATTTCCAGGCTTGACGAACAGCACCGATGAGCTTCATCAATCCCGCCTCGGATTTTCGCCGTAAAGTGACTCGTACTTCGGGTGTCTTCGTGTCTCTCTCTTCTGAAGCGCGCCGCGGTAAAAATCTTATAGCCCTTTTTCGCGACGCGCCGGGTGTTTCAGTGTCTTCAAGCCAGCGTCGAAATAGCCCGATACGCAGATGATACTCGTCGCCTTCACGAATCAAGGTGCCCTGTGCTTCTAAATGATTCAGCAGCGCCTCGTTATCAACGCCTTCACCGCGCGCTAACTTTAACAACGCGGCGCGCTCATTCGCGCTGAACCACTCCCACTGTGCCGCGAAATAGCGTTTTCTCTCGTTCACCGCGACGCGGTGCAGTGCCTGTTCCACATCTGCCAACGTCGCGGTGGGGTTATCTGGCTCTGCCATCTGTTCCAATTTCGCGTTCACAATGTTGACCACCTCCGCGCCAGCGGCTTGCAGCAGCAGCGGCTGTCCGCCCGTAGCGGTGAGCAGTCTATGCACGGCTTCGCCATCGCGCCCGCCAGCATAACTCAACCGAAAGCCATCCCACGGATTTAGAATGAGCTGCCGCGCCTCTCCTTCGCTTAGACAGCCGACGCGCAGGGGATATATATCACCACCGAAGGTTTTCCACCAGTGCCCATTATCGGTGGAGAGATGTTGCACCGCGAATATCACCAGCAGGCGCGCATAATCGCTCAACCAGGCGCGCAGCGTATATGGCGCGTCGCGGTCTATCTTCCCTTGCGCTAGTTTTTGTTCAATCATCTCGAAGCCATCAATCACCAGCACTATTTGCCTATCTTCCGCCGCCGTATCTACGCGGCGCAAGAAAGCGGGAAAATCTTCATTAGGGGAATAAGTCACTGTCAGATCATGCCGCGCCAACATCGCGGACATCTCGTTGCCGACGCGGCGCAGTAGCTCAGTGTGATTTTCTATACCCGCGGCGAGATATTGCATATCGAGCATGATGAAGCAGTACTCATCACCTAAGCGCGCGGGCAGGTGGTTCAAGATAGAGGTCTTCCCCACGCGTCTTTGTCCATAAAGGACAATCGTCGCTTTCTGAGATGGATTATGCCACAGCTCGCCGATGCGCCGAAATATCTCATCGCGCCCGATAAACAGATGTCCGCCGGGGCGCAGGGGAGGCCCCGCGACGTAGAAATTATCGAGATGTGAAGTTGGCTTATCGGTTGCCACACTTTCTTGCTCCGCCGCGATGACTTTATCCCATTGCACCGCGACTTTGGCGAACAACGCGGCGTTCGGTTGAGGCAAATACGCGGTGGCAACCTGCACCTTCGCCAATTCTGCCCTGGCGATTATGAGATGGTCGCGCCGCGCCACTTCACTGGTCGACTGCTGATAATCTCGCACCGCGTCGCTGACTTCCCCCAATAACAGCCATACGGCGGCAACGTTTGGGTGTAGCGAAGATGCGTTTTCGGCAGTTTCGATTTGGGGCAGCGCGGCGATGTCATCTAGGCAAGTGTACTCCAGGGCGCGCGCCAGTAGCTCGTAATTTCGCGTGATTTCCGCCTCGTGTGGTAGATGGCGAAAGGGCGCCAGCGTGGGAATGAAATCATAGAGCAGTTTGGTCAAATCGACCGCCGCGTCGTCCGGCTCGCGGCTAATCCCGTTCACCGCCGCGTTGAGCAGATGATAATAGGCGCGGCAGAAGGGGATAAGGGGCGAATCGCCCGCCGCGCGCAGCGGGGTGGTAATCCACTGTGCCAAGCCTCCGGCGATGGCGCGAACTTCGCCCAACTCTGATAGAATGAGCAGCGTGGAGAAATAGGGATTCGCCTCGCGGTGTTTTTCCTCATCATCGCAATCGGCGGTGGGGGCGATATACGGCACCGGGGAACGCGTCAGTTGGTCGAACCAGATGAACCACCGGGCGGGCGCGGCGGCGAAGGCGGTGCGACAGGCGCGCTGTACCGCCCAGCGCTGCGCGGGCTGGCGCACAGTGTAACCGATGCGCCGCCAGGCTTGAGCAGCGGGTTTATCTCGCAGCGCGGCGGCTAACGTGCCGGGGAGAAATGGCACCGGCAGCGCGAGTAACTCGTCAAAGGTGACAATCGAGTACGCGGCGCGGCGTCCCAGCGCGGGGAGCAAGGTTATCAAATATAGGGGAATACGCGCGATGCTGAATATCGCGCTCAGGCTCCTCACGATGTCGGTGGTGACAACTTTGGTGATACCGCGCGCGATTATCCAGGCGATGAACCAGGCTGTTACCGATACTGCCAACCACGCTAGGCTCCCCGCGATGCTCCAGGTTAAGCCCCACGCGATATTACGCGCGAAGCTCCATGCCATGTCACGCGTGATGACCCAGGCGATGCCGCCCGCGACGCCCCACGCGATGCCCCAGGCGATACCCCAAGAGATGCCCCACGCTAGTCCTGATGCGCCCACGCGAATGATGACCAGTGTGATGACCCACGCGAGACCGCCAATCACGCCGGATACGCTGCCCAGCCAGTTAAAGGTGCCGCCGCGAAAGTGTACCACGAAAAGTCCGATGCAGAGGTCAATCAGCATAGGCAAGGTTAGCATGAGGAACAGGGTTTGCTGCACTAAACAGCGCAGTTCCTTTTTATGGCGAACGATATGCCATAGTTGGCGCAGTGATGTTTTGCCGTTCAGCTCCGGCGCGGCGCGGGCTATATATAACCGTAACGCGCTCGGTTTGAAGAAAACCCAGTAGAGCAATAAAAGGAAATTCCAGAGATTATAGCAGCGGCTGGGGTCAGCGCGCGCTAGGAGGCGCGGCGGGCGAATGTGCGAGAGGATGAAACGTTCCCTTTCCGCCGCAAGTCTCTCCGCCCGCGTGGAGCCGGTAAATG
>CAZSIG010000480.1:0-3560 GCA_964606195.1 uncultured Anaerolineales bacterium | reverse complement strand
CGCCGAGGGCGCGGAGTGCGCCGAGTTTTATGGATAGTTGTCTATCGCGCCGCGAACGTGGCTTTTAATGAATACTTATGACTCTGCATGACAGATACAAAAAATCTTTCCCGTAAATCTCCGCGTTCTCGGCGTTCTCGGCGGTAAATTCCAGCGCGGTTTGCGTAAGTCCTAAATCATATTCGCGGTACACTAAAAGATTACCTAGAAAACTCCGCGCCCTCGGCGGTAAAAATACACTGAAGTTGTGTAAGTCCTATGAGATGTGAATGATTACGCCAAAATAAAAAGGGAACAGGAATTAACTCCTGTTCCCTTTTTATGCTTTTTGAGCTAATGGTAACAGTTTTAATGGTCATACGCGGTTATTAACCGCCATATTACAAGCTTTAACAAGCTATGGATAAATCATCGATTACTTGCGTCATCTGAGTCACATCGAACGGCTTTTGAATGAACCGCTCTCGCCCGACATTTTCGAGGAAATCGCGAATTGGGGGGCGTGTCGCGTTGCCGCTTATGAATATTGTACGCTGGGCTAAGGTCGGATATTGTCGTTGTAGATGGTTATACAAGTCCAGTCCACTCACGCGGGGCATAATAAAATCGGTGATTACGCAGTCGTATCTGCGCCGCTCTAGCTTATCCATCGCTTCTTGCCCGTCGTACACCGCGTCCACGCTATGACCTTGCATCAATAAAAACATCGAAAGCAGTTGCGCGGTTTCGGGCTGATCATCCACAATTAGAATTTGCATGATACTTCTCCTCTCGCGACCCACCGATCACGAGAACATATTTACAATGTTAAATCAATTATACCACATTTCGCCGCAAAGTCAACTGCCAAATATCAAGTCAAAACTGCCACTTGTCATTCTCGCGGTAGTTATCAGCGTTGTCCTAACAGAACACTGATAGCATTGATATAACTGATTAACACTGATTTTTATGATACGGAGCTTACGCGGATAATGATAAAGCTGTGCCCCGATTTGCATCTTAAATGATTTTTTGGTATAATTGGCTTTGTTGTGGTTAATGAATTAGCCGAAGTGGCGGAACTGGCAGACGCGCACGACTCAAACTCGTGTGGGGTTTCCCTATGTGGGTTCGATTCCCACCTTCGGCATTGAGCGTATGGGGTCGTCATTCGGTGACAGGGCACCATACGCTTTTTCGCGAGGTTGAATACCGCGATGTGTAGAATCGGATGCACCAGCTTGATAGTTGCGTTGATGATCGGAATCGGGATTGGAATCGCGGTAGGTTTGGGGACCAGTTGGAGGCTTACACCATATCCTTACAACAGTTCTGATCCCAGCGACCTAAAGATCGAACACCAGCGGGATTACATCGTCCACGTCAGCGCGGCTTATGCCATAGATGGCGACCTGAATAATGCACAGCGGCGGCTCGCTCTTTTGAAGCTACCCCAGATTGCTACTAGTGTCGCTGGATTAGGAGAATGGTACGCCAGCACCGAACAGAATGCCACAATCACCCGTGCCCTCGCGGAGCTTGCCTACGCGTTGGGAGTACAGACCGTCGCTCTCGCGCCGTTCATCAACACCCCTACCCCGACTTCCACACCGACGAATACTCCCACCATGACTCCGCGCCCCACTCATACTCCGTTTCCCAGCGTTACCTCCACCACAGCCGCCACACCGCACCCTACAGTGACACCGCAAATCGAATACAAGTTGATAAAACGCGAGCATACCGCTTGCGCTACAGGATTGAAAACAGATCTGATTAAGATTTTGGTAGTTGATGCTAAGCGGCGCGAGTTAGCGGGTGTTGGCCTCAAAGTCTCGTGGGATGGCAATGAAGAATATATATTCACTGGACTGAAGCCGGAAATCTCTTCAGGATACGCGGACTTCGCGATGGAATCAAAATCTTACCGCGTGGAAGTCGCCGACGGCGTGAGCGAGGTGGCGAAGAATATCACCAAGCGCGCCACCGGTGAAAAGTGCGAAGGCGCGGGAGAGGATGAGGCTTATCATCATTTATGGAGGTTGGTTTTCCAGTTTTTAGATTGAGTAGGATTTACAAGAACTGAATGTTAATTAACCGCAGAGCGCGTAGAGGACGCGGAGAAGAATAAGAGAAAATTTTTTCTCACCAGAAAACTTTGCGCTCTCCGCGCCCTCTGCGGTAAAATTATGCTGAAGTTGCATAAGTTTTATGAAGTCAACAATTGAAAAGGTAAAAAACTAGGAGGAAAAAATGATAGTAACAACTGATCAATTATTCAAGGTCGCCTACGGCAATTTTGCCATCGGCGCGTATAACATAAACAACATGGAGCAAGCTTTGGGACTCTTTCAGGGTAACATGGAATCGCAAGCCCCCTTCATCGTCCAAATCTCGCGGGGCGCACGCAAGTATGCCAACGTGAAGATGATCGAGAACATAATTCGCGCCGCGGGGGAGATTTACCCCGACGCGATATTCGCCGTTCACCTCGATCATGGTGATGAAGAGACATGCTACGACTGCATCGAATCTGGTTTCTATAGCTCGGTGATGATCGACGCGTCGCATGAACCATTTGATGAAAATGTAGCGATCACCAAGCGGGTGGTAGACCGCGCCCATGCTAAAGGGATCAGCGTCGAGGCGGAATTGGGCAAATTGGGTGGTGTGGAAGAGGATATTCAAGTGGACGAGAAACACGCCATGCTCACCGACCCGGACGAGGCGAAGGAATTCGTTCGATTGACCGGCTGCGACAGCCTCGCGGTCGCCATCGGCACCAGCCACGGCGCTTATAAGTTCACCGGCGGGCAGGGCTTACACTTCGATCGTCTGAGCGAGATTCAAAAACGGTTGCCGGAGTTCCCGTTGGTGATGCACGGCTCATCCTCAGTTCCGCGTGAAGAGGTAGAACGGATCAACGCGGCGGGTGGAGAACTTGATCCCTCCGCGAAGGGCGTGGATGAAAATGAGTTCGTTAAGGCTGTCCCGCTGGGCGTGACCAAGGTCAACATCGACACCGACGGGCGGTTGGTTTGGACCCGCGTTCACCGCGAGTATTTCCGTGACCAACCTGATGGCTTTGACTTCCGTAAGCCGGGGAAGATCTTCGTGGCGGAATATGCCAAGTTCATCGCGCACAAGAACGAGAAACTGGGCAGCGCGGGTAATTTGGAGAAAGTACGCGCCGCGTTGAGTTAAACCTGATTTCTGCCGCGTTATTACCATAGTTAAACAAGAACGGGAAGCTTTCTCAAATTTGAGGGTGCCTCCCGTTTTTTTGAGTAGTTTCCATGAGATTGCCGCATCACCAATGGACGAAAATCACCCTCACCCCCAGCCCCTCTCCCCGCAGGGGAGCACTCCTACGAGTAGGCTGCGCGCAGGGTTAGGGTGAGGGACGCGCGGCGCGATTATATAAGCATATCGCCCGGTAACCGCGCCATGTCTCCGGCACCAATTTATTTTCGAGTAGGGGCGAACCTATGTGTTCGCCCTGCACAGCGCGGGCATATATGAGGGGCAAACACACAGGTTTGCCCCTACACGATGCGCGTTCCAGTTGTAGGGGCGAA
>CAZSIG010000479.1:0-3564 GCA_964606195.1 uncultured Anaerolineales bacterium | reverse complement strand
CTTGCTCTCCCCTTGCTGTATTCTGGATGCTGAATTCTGGGGGGTTTGGGGGGCACAGCCCCCCAACGCGCGAATTTTTTGATTTTCGCGTTTTTTGGGGGGTTAAGACAGAGCGCGCCGCGCCCAGCGCGCCGTAGACCCGAAGGGTTTCGGAAAACCCTTCGGGTCTTGTTGTATGCGCGGTTCGCGGGGGGCTGGAGTACCGAAGCTGGCTTTGGCATTGCCGAAAGGCGCGGTTCGTGGTATACTTGAAACAGGATACGAAAGAGGAGGGTAGAAACTATGGGCAGAATAGTTAGCGCGCGCTTCGACGATTTTAGAACCGCGCCGGTATCGTATCCGTCAGCCGAAAGAGTAATTACCTACACGACACGGCGCGTAAGACCCGAAGGGTTTCGGAAAACCCTTCGGGTCTATGCGTGAATCGCCCCAACAAGTAGGGCGGCATATAATTTCCCTGTGCCGCCCGCCTCGTGCGGGCGGGCATTGGGGCGCAGCACCATCAATGGGAGAAAATACGAATGAAAAAACTACTGATCACCGGCGGGAGCGGCTATCTCGGCTCGCACCTGCTCAAGGCGGCGCGTGACGATTGGGAAGTTCGCGCCACTTATTGGCATAATCGGTGCGAACGCGGGGTACAACTGGATGTGCGCGACGCCGTCGCGGTGAAACGCCTCGTAGGCGAGTTCGCGCCCGAGGTGATAATTCACACCGCGTACTCGATGAGCGTGCCGGAGGAGGAGATGATGCGTATCAACGCCGAGGGAACGCGGCATGTAGCGCGCGCCGCGGCGCAGATCGGGGCGCGGCTAATCCACATCTCCAGCGACGTGATATTCGCTGGGGAAAAGGGGGGATACACGGAAGCGGACGCGCCGCAGCCCGTTCATGCCTACGGACGGTCTAAAGCCGCGGCGGAGCAGGAGGTACGGGCACACACAGAGGACGCGGTCATCGTGCGCACCTCGTTGATCACCGGCTTCGCGCCGTTGGACTCGCGCTCCGCGTGGGTGCTGAACAGCGTTCGCGAACGAAAACCGATTACGCTGTTCACCGACGAGTATCGTTGTCCGGTGTGGGTGCGCGATTTGACCTCGGCGTTATTGGAGTTGGCGCAGATGGACTTTCGCGGGGTGATTCACATCGCGGGGGCACAGCGAGTCAGCCGCTACGAATTGGGGGTTAAGTTGGCGCGGGCGCATGGATTGGATGAGACATGGATTACGCCCGGACTGGCGGCGGAGTGTGGCAAGCCGCGCCCGCGCGATTGCACTTTAGACATCTCGTTGGCGCGGCGGTTGTTATCGACGCGGCTCGCGGGCGTGGATGAGATGTTAGAGCGGCTGACCACTAACAATACATTTGCGTCAACCTAATTTGGCTCTACGCGGATTCGTGGGGTAGGGCAGGTTTCCATACCTGCCGTTTTTTCCGATGATTTGGAGCGGCGGCTAAGAAAGCCGCCCTACGCGGGTATTTTGCACCTCGCGGCTGCCGCACTCACCACCGTTTACCCCACGAATCTGCGTTGATCCCCTAATTTTAGGGCGATGTAAATTTCAGGCGCGGAGGCGCATTATCAGCTAGCTCCAAGTCCCCGTCTCGGGGGCGCCTAAGCCCACAGCATCGCCCTATTCCTAACCGCCCCCGCGGACGGGGACTGAGAGCGCATTTGACGCATATGCCACTAATGATACCTCTTTACTTCAAAGCGGGACAGCTTGATCGGCGCGTTGGGGGAGATGCCCGCCTTGCGCCGCGCGATGTCCACCTGATACTTCGCGGTGTCTACGCCCTCCAGGTCGGGTAATAACAAACCGCGCTGATAGGGATTGTGCGCCGATTGCACGATCACGCCGTAGCGCTGCGGATCCAACTCTGCGATGGAATCAACCGGCTCCGCGGGCGACAACACATCCACCGAGATGTCCAAGTCCTCCAGTTCATCAGGGCGCAGGGGCGGAAAACGGGGATCCCGCGTCGCCGCGCTGATGGCGTTGTTGATAATCTCCTCAGCTAAGCTGTCCTGCACCGGTTCAATCGTCCCGATACAACCGCGCAACTGCCCGGATTTTTTGTGCAACGAGACGAACGCGCCCGCTTGCTGCTGCATCTCCGGCGGCGACTCCGCGGGGGGGTTGATCTGTTCTTGGCGCGTTACATACGCCTCTATCGTTTTCCTCGCCAATTCTACAAACGGATGTGTCATAATCTTTCTCCTCCTTTAAAAATGGGTTACGTGGGGGCGAACCTACGTATTCGCCCTAGATATAAACGGGCAAACACATAGGTTTGCCCCTACAGTTTCGCTCGAATATGTGATTCAATTTTACTATGAAATTCGTTCTGGGGCAAGCACGCGGTGTCTCTTTTTTGTCAGTTGCTCACAATCCTTCACTTGTAGTATAATTGTTTCGCATAAAGAGCCAACAAAATCAGGAGGGTAAGCGATGAAAGCTGTACGTTTGGTCGAAACGGGACAACCGTTACAGATGCAAGATGTTCCCATGCCCGCGGTGGGCGATAGGGATGTATTGATACGTGTTAAGGCTGCCGGTATCTGCCACTCCGATGCGCACTATCGTTCGGGCGTATCGAAAGCGGGACCACTACCCGTAACTTTGGGACACGAAGTCGCGGGAGTAGTTGAAGAAGCCGGTTCACAGGTCAAAAACGTCAAGGCGGGTGACAGGGTTTGCCTGCATTATCTGGTGACCTGTGGGGATTGTTACTATTGCAGTATGGGCAACGAGCAGTTCTGCGTTGAAGGCTCGATGCTCGGCAAATACCGCGATGGGGGATACGCCGAATATATCTCCGTGCCCGCGCGCGGGGCGATTCCTCTACCAAAAGAGATTTCCTTCGAGCATGGCGCGGTTATGATGTGCTCGTCATCTACGTCGTTCCACGCCCTGCGCAAAACCGCATTACGAGCGGGAGAGACGGTGGCGATCTTCGGCGTGGGGGGACTGGGGCTGTCAGCAGTTCAGCTCGCTAAGGCGTTCGGCGCGCTGGAGGTGTACGCGGTGGACATCAACGCGAAGAAGCTTAAACTGGCGGAAAAATATGGGGCTATACCGGTAAACGCGGCGCGAACGGATCCGGTAGCCGAAATTCAACGCCTGACTAATAACAGAGGCGTCGATGTGACTCTGGAGCTAATCGGCTTGCCGGAGACTATGCACCAGGCAGTGCAAGCCCTGGCGATATTTGGGCGCGCCGGCTTGGTCGGCATCACCGATAAGCCGTTGGAGATAGATACTTATCAAGAATTACTGGGCAAGGAGGCGGCGATCGTCGGATGTTCTGACCATCTGCTGCAAGAATTTCCGCTGTTGATCGAGTACGCGCGCCGCGGTATGTTGGATCTGTCAGAGATCGTAACGCGCACTATTCCACTGGATGTCGATTTGATCAACGAGACATTGGATACGCTGGAAAAATTCGGCGGCGCGACGCGGACGGTGATCACGCCTTAAAATTTTTGGCTCTACGTGGATTTGTGGAGTAGGGCAGGTTTCTTACTTGCCGTTTTTACCGACAGGACTTACGCAAATTCAC
>CAZSIG010000478.1:0-3573 GCA_964606195.1 uncultured Anaerolineales bacterium | reverse complement strand
TCTTGGATTACCTTCAAGTGCACGCCATTCGTAGCCATCGCGGTCGCACAGGTATACCGCAGTTTGTCAGGTTCTTGTAAGGCAATGATAGAGCGCTCTCCGAACACCACCCATCCCGCGCCGGTCTTGCCTTCCCAAACGTACGCGGTGCGCTCCGCCAGGTGGACATCGGCGCGGCGCAGTTTCGATGCGCGGTTTAGGGCGATCAGCTATTCTAGTTCGGCTTTAGTGAGATAGACCAGCTTCTATTTCTTCAGGCGCGGCCATGGCAGATTACAGGCTACGTTGGCCACCGCGTAGTTCTCTGCCGCGAAGGCATACGGTTGCTTGACCAGCCCTACTGTATTCCGCTTCATCATTCCGTTTCGTCTTCGGCTTTACGGCCCACGCCGCGAAGTACTCTAAGGAGAATCACCAACTCGGATGCACGGCACTAATTCCGCGCATCCCCTCTATCTTGGAGAAGATTATAGCACATCGGGATAGGGAACACAAACAGGGCCATAATATAGGTCATGTTATATCTCTATGAAATCAATTTACAGACACGTTCAAATATCTCTACCACTGCTCACTGCTAGGCGGTGGGCACATCAGAGAGAGCAATTTCCAACCGCGATAATAGGGAGTTTTCATAGAGCCGTTCCGCTGGCAACCGGCGCAATTATGGACAACATTGGGGGAGGTCTATGGCGTATTATTAGGCTTAGGAGGGTTATACACCCTCTTATTAGAGTTTGCCGAACGCCGCTGGCGGCTAGTCGACCAGGTCACCTTCATTTGGGTCATCACCGGCACCCTGATCGTGGTGCTGACGGTGGGGACCATGGTCCCCGAAATCTCCTGGGAAACCACGTTGACCTACGCGGTCGTCGCCGCCGGTGATCTGACCGCTCAAGGGTTACGCTCGAACATTGTAGGAGTGGGGGAATTCAGGCTGTATCTCCCACTGATCTTAAAACATGGCTAAATTGAGTAGGATAAAGCACCTGGCGGCGGGCGAAACCCCACGCTAGGGGCTATTTGGATTAATATTGTGGGGGTGGTTATTATTTCTGTAAACCATAGTGCCGCGCAAACTGCTACCACGGTGACCTTTTCCGCTACGGATACCGCATCTATCGGGTACTACAACGGAAATATCGCGTACTTACGTCCCGGCGATGGTTACACCGAATTATTCTTTGGCCATCACGCCGCGTTGCTTTCGACGTTGGCGATGTTCGATTTTAATTAGGGCATCGCGGAGGTTGTAGCAGACCGCGTATATTTGCGTGGGTACTTGCGCTTCGGTGATTTACCTCTACCCCCCGACGCGGAGATACACCACGCTGTATTACGCCTATACGTCACCGACTGCGCACTCGGCACGCCCACCGCGCCAATAATGACAATGACCGCGGGGGTGTATCCCACTACGCTAGATTGGCGCGAAACGACCGCGTTTGGGTAGGAAACTAGCTCCCTAACCCTACACGCCGCGCAGGAAATAACGCGGGAAGATTATCGGTGGTACGAATGGGATATAACTACCGACGCAGCGACATTGATTGACCAAGCTTGACGCGGTCTGGTCATCAGCAGCGCGCCGGAGCTGGACATCCCCGCAGGGCGGGGCTGCCGCGCGGCTAACCGCGCGATGGTTGATCCCGCGCTGGCACCGCAGCTGATGGTAATGTACATACAACCAAGCGCGCCTACAGTTACGCCTAATGTTCCAGAAAACACTAGGGTTGCCCCCACAGAAGTACCAAAAGCTGGTACCCTGATTTTGTTGGTCGGTAGGTTGGCTATGTTAGGAACAGTGTGGAAGGGATAGATTATGCCGAACAGATTTCTCTTACACTCCTCTCTGCATCTTCCACAGTTAATCACTACACACATATAGAATATTAAATCTATCACTTAGGACTTTCGCTCGCACAAAGTAGATAGCCCAACCGCACTGGGCATTTGCGGTCATTTCATAGTAAAAACCTGCCAACGCGGTTGGCTCGCTACCCCTATAGCGAAAGTCCTAATCATAAAACTAGCTCAACTAAAAGTACAAAAAACTAACTTCGAACAGCAAATTTGCTTTTTGTAGTGAAATAGAGTAGAATATAGAGAATAAAAGAAAGGAGCAAGTGAATATGCCCACGAAATACAATCAAAAGGTCAAAGTATATGCAGCTTTAACACGCGAAGTTGCCGAAATGCTTGACCATGATGCAGAAGATGCCATGCGCTCCCGCGCTGCTCAAATAGAATACTTGCTTACAAAATACTACGAGGAAAAACTTGATTCAGGGATACATAACCGCAAAGGAGGCCAGCACAAGATACAAGATTAGCAATTCTCACTTGCGTCGATTGTGCCGCCAGCGCAAAATCAAATGTATCAAGATCGGTGCAACATGGCTAATCCAAGAAATAAGCCTCCAAAAATATGATAGAAGTGCGGAACGAAGACCAAGAAGTAGTTAAAAGATATCAAATGCCCGTAATCGGGCACAGCTTAATAGCAACAATTACTAATAAAAAACATAGAAGAGAAGGAAATAATCGTAATGAAAGTTATAACAGTCAGTATCCGAAAGGGAGGTACAGGAAAAACAACTACTGCACTAGAATTAGCAATTGGTACTGCTATTTTGGGGGGAAAGGTATTACTAATAGACTGCGATTCACAATGTGACTTAACCGATATCCTTTGCACTGAAAAACCAACTAGAACGCTTTATCACCTTCTCGCAGTACCTGACTTAGTACAACTTCAAGAATGTATTACACACGTACGTGATGACGTGTGGTTACTCCCTGCTGAAAGAAGAATTAAAGACGAAGAAGACAAACTAACCAAACATCGCATCTATGACACCTTGTATAACCTCACACTGCAAGCAGAGGTTTTTTCCCACATAATCATAGATTGTCCTCCAGGTGAGGGTGCTCTCCAGGATAATGCAGTATATGCCGCGGATGATGTCATAATTCCTGTGAAATGCGATTATCTCAGCTATAAAGGGGTTAAACCCATGATGGAAATCGTTACTGAGATGAATGGCAAAGTAGGCGGATTATTGCCAACTTTTTATGATGAACGTCGCGTTATTGACCGCGAAGTGATGGAACTTTTGTATTACAATTTTCCCGACCTAGTTTTAGAACCTATTCGACAATGCACACAAATTTCACAGGCTCAAGCGTTACATACTAGCATATTTGAACACTCACGTAGCAGCAACCCTGCTCTTGATTATATGGATTTAGTAGTAAGATATATTTAGGGGAGAGCTATGTCAATTAGAAAAAAGAAGCCGCCACCAAGGCGCCGTTATATGACCGACGATCCTCTCGCAAATTCGACTGCCGTACGCAATGCTACAAAAGATGGACATAAACGGTCTAAAAAGTACAAATATCATCGCGAGAATCCAGCACACACTGTTCGACTACCACGCGAATACTGGGAATTGGTAGAATCTGTAAACGATAAATCGCGCAGTTCTGCTCTTGAGGAAGTTGTAAAAGTTGGACTAATTTCTCTAGGTTTTCACATTTCTGAGTAAATCTTGCACTGGTATACCACTA
>CAZSIG010000477.1:0-3587 GCA_964606195.1 uncultured Anaerolineales bacterium | reverse complement strand
TTGCGTAAGTCCTATAGAAAATTGTTTAGCACACAGCTTATTTTTTGCCACTAATTTCACGAATTCTCTGATTTTTTCATGTTAATTAGTGCAATTAAATGCTCAACACCACCTTTCGCAGCGCGACCGCGACATCGACGAGTTTGGTGACATTTACAATCTCCGGGCGATCTTTGGGGGTATGAGTGATCTCTGTCCAAAGTTCGATGAAATGGCTTGTCGTAAGTGCCAGCGCGGGGCGTTGGTGCATCAAGAACAGTCCGTGATCCGATTGGTACCACGGCTCCCCCTCGACTAGCTCCGCGTAATTAGAGAACACCTCACGTATCGCGACGTCGATATGCGCGGGGCAATCGTACAGTGAATACGCGGTGTGTCCCTGATGATACCCCACGCCATCCATATTGATCCCGAGCACGATCTCGTCGAACTTGCCCGCATTTTCACTGACGTACAATTGCTCCCCCGGCGCGAAACAATAATCTTCTCCGTTCAACGCTACAATCTCGATACCCAAGTCTCCCGAATAATCCGCCAGCAGTTCGGCGAGTAGAAGCAGAATGACCACGCCCGTAGCGTTATCGATCGCACCGGGCGTGCCCATCTTCGCGTCGATGTGCGCAAAGAGCACGACACGGCGATTCGACACCGCGCCCTTGCGTGCTACGACGTTGCAGCCGGTGGCGGGGATGCGCTCTGCCTGACTTATGAGCGAAACTTCCGCGCCCGCGTGTTCGAGCAATCTATTTCCCTCTTCGTCCGTCATATAAACCGATGGAATATCAAAATCGCAGTCCTCGATGAGCGGAAACGGAGACACCGCGCCTGCCAATCCCGGATCCTGCGTCGTAGCGGCGATGATAGCGCGCGGTTTCTTAGTTTCCAATAGTTTGATAATCCGCTTGTGATGATCGGGGTTATAGAATGGGAAATTCTTGGGCATCAACTGCTCTTTGGCGATCTCCCCGCGCAGCAGCACAACCTTATCCGAGAAATCGGCAGTCTCTAGTTCCTCGATTGTGGAAATAACTATAAACGGCGCGGTGACTTGGCAGCCTAATGAGTAGGGACTGGCGAATACTTCAAAAGAAGTATTATCTATCGTAAGCTCCGCGCCATCTTGCGTCCAATCGACGCAGTCGAACGCGGGGCATCTCGTCTCGAATCCAAAAGAGGTGACTTTGTCAGCGAAGAAAGCGGTCGCGGCGCGGTTTCCCGCGCTGCCGACGCGCCGCGTAGGTATCTCTATACAGAGCTTTTCGAGATAAGTTTGTGCCTTTTTTGTCAAATTCGATTTTCTAGCATCAGTTACGTTGTTAATCATCGTACTTTTTTCTCCTTCGCGTATCACCGCGGTATTGTTTGCATTTTACTACCAAAGTGAACCGAATGCAAGCAGAACGAGGAGTATTTATCAAATAGAAATTACGCAAAGCACTTATTGATTAACCGCAGAGGGCGCAAAGGTCGCGGAGAAGGACTTTCTCAAAGTCAGATGACGAGCACTTACCCATATCCGGCAACTTAAGCATAAACCGCATCCATACCTACGCTCTAAGCCCCCGTCCGCGGGGGCGTTTAGGAATAGAGCGATGCTTGAGGCTTAGCGCCCCCGAGACGGGGGCTTGGAGCTATCTGCTAATGCGTCTCCGCGCTCGTAGTTTATCCCCGCGCGAGGGTGTCCTTGGCGGTAAAATTATTTTGAACTTGCTAGCTTCAGCCCGCGCCGCGGTTCGCCGAGTGAACTCGGCGCGACTACCGAAAACATGCTGAAGCATGTTCGGCATAACGCGCTTCAGCGCGCTTCTTATAGCAGCCGTGAGTTCACTCACGGTATACCGCTTGCGCAAGCCCTATCCAATTTAACCTCGTTTGCACTTACTTTCAGTTTGTAGTACAATCCTTTGCGTTAAACAACAGGAATTGATATATTGCGTACAATGTAACGCGTTATATCTGTGGGGGATTTGTGACCTAGAGGGATTGTTTTCAGTTTGAAGGTGGAAGGAGAGATAGATGTCAAGAGGATTGAACAAAGTGATGGTCATTGGTAATTTGGGCAATACACCAGAGATGCGCCATACGCCGGGGGGCACGCCCGTTACATCGTTCAGACTTGCGACGAGCCGAGGGTGGACGACTTCTCGCGGTGAACATCGCGAGGAAACGGAGTGGTTTAACGTCGTCGCGTGGCGCGATTTGGCAGAGATTTGCGCGCGACTTTTACGCAAAGGTAGTCGCGTTTACGTAGAAGGACGGTTACAAACGCGTAGTTGGAACGGCCATGATGGACACCGCCGCTATCGCACCGAAGTTGTAGCTAACGAGATGATTGTGTTGGATAAAAAAAAAGGGCGGCGTGGCTACAACCGCGAATATGGGGAGGAAATGTCCGACGATTTCGAAGAAGATGAATTTGAGGATGAGGGCGACACGTTCTAACAGCCAAGAACAATTTTGAATATCGGGCAACAAACAGGACGTGTGTAAAATATGTATGTAACACGAAGAAGTGCAATTCGTCGATAATAAGGGTGATATTGTCCGCGTCGGTGGTTCACGTAGCCAGCGGCGCGGACAAGCACCCTTATTTTTCGGTAGGCAAATCACAAATCCACCACGGACTAAACGTGCAAATGGTCAGCGTATTAACAGCATTGAGGGAGGCTTAGTATAAATTATGAAAGCAGTACAAAGAGAACCCGCGCCAGCAGTCGACCTGGCACCGATGGCAGCGGTTCTCCAAAAATTTGCGCATAAAAAAGGCGCGATTATTCCGCTCTTGCAAGAGACGCAGGAACTCTTCGGCTATCTGCCGCAGCAAGCGTTGGTGCGAATTGCCGAAGCGACCAACACTGACATCAGCAAAATCTATGGCGTCGCGACTTTCTATTCGCAGTTTCGGCTGAAACCTGTCGGTAAGCATATCATTCGCGTCTGCCACGGCACCGCCTGTCACGTCAGCGGCGCGGAGCGAGTTACTGAGGTTTGTGAGGAATTTTTAGGGGTTAAAGATGGCAACACCACACCCGATGGTTTGTTCACGCTAGAGTCTGTCGCGTGTTTGGGGTGTTGTAGCCTCGCGCCGGTGATGATGATTGATAGTACCGTCTATGGACGGCTGGACGATCGCCAGACCAGGCGCGTTCTCAAACAATATCAGGAATAAGGGAGCAGGCATCATGTCTAATGCTCAACAAAACGCAAAAATTATAGTTGGAATGGCAAGCTGCGGTATCGCGGCGGGCGCCGAACAGGTCTATCGCGATTTCGAGCAGCGCATCGCGGCGGAAAATCTACCGATTGAATTAGACCAGACCGGGTGTATTGGTACATGCTACCGCGAACCGTTGGTCGAAGTCCGTATGCCCGATATGCCGCCGGTGATATACGGGGATGTCACAGTGAAGAGGGTCCCCGATATTCTGGAAAAGCACGTCAAAAACAAACAGGTCATCGCGGAGTGGGCGGTCAAAAGCGAAGAGGTGGATACGCCTGAAAACGAGCTATTCGCGAAGCAGGTGCGCATCGTATTGCGCAATTCGGGGGTGATCAATCCCACGCGCATCGAGGATTATCTCGCACAC
>CAZSIG010000476.1:0-3592 GCA_964606195.1 uncultured Anaerolineales bacterium | reverse complement strand
CGATTTTGAATGGGAAGTATTCTCTTTATTACATAACCAAACCCTTATGGATTACCTTGCTCAAGCGCGGCAGCGCGGCAAACGCGAAGGGACTATTTCCATTGAGGAAGTCCGTAACCGTCTAGGATTACCACCTGAAGTAAACGATGCTGCGAACGCTTCATCGGATTGAAACCAGCGCTATATGTCAGGGCATATTCATATTGCCGCGTTTCTTATTTCATAACTAGTAGGAGATGATAGCAATGCAACTAGAAGAGTATTTTGACTTTTTAGCCGATGATGACATTCGGATAAAAAACACCCGCGTCGGCATAGAGACAGTTCTATATGAGTATGTTCACCGCGAGCAAACTCCAGAAGCTATACAACAAAGCTTTCCTTCATTATCGCTAGACCAAGTTTATGCCACAATTTTGTATTATCTACGTAACCGCGAACAGGTTGATGCCTATCTTGCCGATTGGTTGGAGTGGGGACGACGGATGCGAGAGGAACAAAACCGTAATCCCCCGCCTTTTGTTACTCATCTGCGTACATTCCGCTATGAACATCAGCAAGCATTGAGGGAGCAAAATGAACAGTATACGGTATCTACTTGATGAAAATGTTGATCCTATCTATCGTAGCGCGCTACTAAAGCGCGAACCGACAATGATAATTTGGTTAATAGGTACTCCCGGTGCTCCCCCACGCGGTACTCTAGATCCTGATATCTTGCGATGGTGTGAAACGCGTGGTTTTCTGTTAGTGACTAATAATCGAAAATCTATGCCCGCACATTTACATGACCATTTGGCAGAAGGTAGACATATTCCTGGTATTCTGGAATTGAACCCCAACATGAGCGTTAAAGAAACTATCGGAGAGTTGTGGTTAATCTGGGGGGCATCAGAAGCGCAAGAATATAAAGACCAAATCGCGTACTTACCCATAAGCTATTGATTGCCTCAACCCGCGTCATCTACATTCTGCCTTCCAGCAAAATATAAAACAATATGCAACAAAATAACCTGGTTCTACTAAAAGTCCAAAACCTAAAAAAGCACTTCCCCATCCAAAAAGGCTTCCTGCGCCGCGTGGTGGGGCACGTCCGCGCCGTAGACGGCGTGAACTTCTTCATTCGCGAGGGGGAGACGCTCGGTCTGGTCGGCGAATCGGGCTGCGGTAAAACCACCACGGGCAGGCTCATTCTCCGCGCCATCGAGCCAACCACGGGCGATGTGCTCTTTCGCGCCAACGGGGAAATGGTGAACATCTCCCAAATATCGCGGCGCGAGATGAAATCTTTCCGGCGCAAAATGCAGATCATCTTCCAAGACCCCTTCTCCTCGCTAAACCCGCGCATGACCGTGATGGACATCGTCAGCGAGCCGCTGGTCATTCACGGCATCGCCAAAGGCGCGGAGCTGAAATCTCAGGTGCGCGAATTACTAGAAGCGGTCGGATTGAAGGCGCAGCACATGAACCGTTACCCTTACGCCTTCAGCGGTGGACAGCGCCAGCGCATCGGCATTGCCCGCGCCCTTGCCTTGCGTCCCAAACTCATCGTCGCGGACGAGCCGGTTTCCGCGCTCGATGTTTCCATTCAGGCACAGGTCATCAATCTGCTGCGCGACCTGCAACGCGATTTTGGTCTAACTTATCTGTTCATCGCCCACGACCTTTCGGTGGTGGAGCACACCAGCGACCGCGTCGCGGTGATGTATCTGGGTAACATCGTAGAACTCGCTTCCTCCGAAACTCTGTATTGCAATCCGCGCCACCCTTATACCGAAGCGTTGCTGTCGGCGGTGCCGGTCTCCGACCCCGAACTCAAGAGCAAGCGCATCATCTTACCGGGCGACGTGCCCGATCCGTCGAACCCACCGCCGGGGTGTAAGTTCCACCCGCGTTGTCCCTATGCTCGCGATATTTGCCAGACGAAAATCCCTGAGTGGCGCGATTGGGGCGATGATCATTGGATTGCTTGTCATTTGACAGATGAATTGGAACTTACAGGCATAGTCCACAAAGAATAGTTACACAGAGAACACAGAGGATACGCGGAGATGCACAGAAGAACAATTTAACCACCAAGTGCACGAAGAACACTAAGGTAATTTGGGGTTATGAATGACTTCTTTTGATCGCGTATGAATGTTGGTGAAGAAAAACCTAGTACTCTTGGCGCCCGTAGTGTTTAGATTATTGGTAGGACTTACGCAAATCTCAGACTTCCGAAGTCTTGGAGACTTCGGAAGTCTCTGTACCGCGTTCATTAGCACTCATTAACTATCATATATAGACTGGTCGCGCAGATTTACCGTGAAGTTGCGTAAGTCCTAATTGGATTATTTTTCTCTACACACCCACTTTTTTATCCATCCGCGTGAATCTGCGGAAATCCGCGTCCTAGTCAACTACTCCGTCCCTCTCTGTGTCCCCTCTGTGTAACTCCGCGTAACATCCGAGACGATTATGAATTCAAGAGAACGCCTATTGACAACATTAGAACATCGCGAGCCAGACCGCGTACCATTTGACTTGGGCAGCACGCAGGTCACGGGGATTCACGCGGCGGCTTATCGCGGCTTGCGCGAAGCGCTAGGGTTACCTCCTGTCGAGATAACCTTCAGCGATGCCATTCAGCAGTTGGCGCTGCCCAACGATGACCTAGTCGCGCGCTGGGGTGTCGATGTGCGCGGGTTGTTTCCGCTAAATAGTCACAACTGGAACGTCCACGATGAAGACGCGGGGGAATATTGGGCTTATCGCGACGAATGGGGCATCACGCACCAGCGCCCTAAAGATAACGGGCTGTATTACAGCATCGTGAAAGTCCCCTTAGGCAACCCTGACCTGACAGTACGCGATATTGAAAATCACGCCTGGCCAAATATGGGGGATCCACGCCGCATCGCGGGTTTGCGCGAACTAGCGGAGAGCTATCACGCCTCGGGCTATGCGGTGGTGTTCAAAGACCCCTTCGCGGGCATCTTCGAGATGGCACAGCGCATCGTCGGCATGGAAAACTGCCTGATGATGATGGCTTCCGACGCGCAGTTAGCGGAGGCACTTTTTGACAAGCTGCTCGAACTCAAACTCAACTTCTTCGACATGGCACTGCCGCGTCTCGCCGATGTCGTGGACGTAGTTACTCACGCTGATGATTACGGCACGCAAACCTCACAACTGATTTCACCGCGCATGTTCCGCAAGCTGCTCAAACCGCGCCTCAAGATCATCTTCGACCGTATTCGGCAGCTCGCACCGCGCGCGAAACGTTTCTTCCACTCCTGCGGCAACGTTCGCCCCTTGATACCCGATTTCATCGAAGTCGGCGTGCAGATTCTGAATCCGGTGCATATTCGCGCCACAGGGATGACACCGGCCGCACTCAAGCGCGACTTCGGCGGCGATTTGGTTTTCTGGGGCGGCGGCGTGGACACGCAAGGAGTGCTGCCCAACGGCACCCCGCGTGCAGTGAAAGATGATGTGAAGCGCAACATCGACGCGCTCGCGCCCGGCGGTGGCTACGTCTTCAACACCGTGCATAACATTCAGGCGGATGTGCCGCCGCGTAATATCGTCGCGATGTGGGAGGCGTTGC
>CAZSIG010000475.1:0-3594 GCA_964606195.1 uncultured Anaerolineales bacterium | reverse complement strand
GATGGTTGAGGAAAAATATCTGAATTACTGGCGACGGCGCATCGCGACACAGCAAAAACAGAGAGAGAAACGCGTGCAAGAAACGCGCCGCGAGGTAGAAAGCATCGTGACCGCGCTGGTTGAGCGGTTTGGAGTGACGCGGGCGATCTTGTTCGGTTCGTTGGTGAAGGGACATTTTGCTCCGAATTCGGATATTGACCTTGCCGTCGAGGGGATCGCGGCGCAAGAATATTTCGCCGCGGTCGCGCTGGCTAATCAAATTGCTTCGCGCTGGGTGGACTTAAAGCCTTTGGAGGATTTGACGCCTCATTTTCGGCGCCGCGTGTTGGAGACGGGAGAGGTGATTTATGCGCGAGATGACTAGTCCTAAATTGCGCGAGCTGGCTGCGGATATCGAAGTAGAGCTACGACAGTTGGCGCATCTGGAGATAACCATTCAAGAAGTCCAACGCGAGATAGCCAAGGATGCTGACCGCGCCGAGTTTTTTTATGAGAGTCTGGCTCTCAAATTGCACAATTTTTACAATGGTTGCGAGCGTATCTTTCGTATGATTGCTTCTGAGCTTAATGGGACGTTGCCCTCTGATTACGATTGGCATAGACGATTGCTGAAACGGATGAGCATGGCGCGAGATGGGCGACCAGCATTGATAACTCTCGAAACTGCCCGACAATTACAAGAGTATCTCGCCTTTCGTCATGTCGTTCGCAACATTTATGGGTTTGAGTTAGATCCCGCGCGAGTACAAAAGCTCGCGGTGAGTTACGTCGATGTGTGGCAGCGCTTCGCTTCAGAAGTTGGAGAATTCGTAGATTGGTTACGCACTCTAGCCGACCAACTGGAAAATTGATTAGTAGTACGATTGCCTTATTGACAGCCCCTTGTTTAAGCGGTACAATATGAATGTGTACTCTCTTGCGCTTCAGGGCGCGATGATTTGAATGGGAGATGAGAATGGTTAAGGGTTCGATGCACGTAGTCATATTTCAATTGGGAGAACAGCGATACGCTATTCCGGTGGCGGAGATCGCACAGTTAATTGAAATGGTTGCCATCACGCCTATTCCCAACGCGCCGGGAATCGTTGTGGGAGTGATTAACGTGCGCGGCAAGGTTGTACCTATAATCGATTTACGGCAACGTTTGGGACTTTCGACGTTGGATTATGGGTTACATACTCCCATTGTATTACTTGATCTGGAAAGTCTCATGCTGGGGATCGTGGTAGATAAAGTTCTGCAGGTACAAGAGATAAGTTCTGATATGTGGGAGACGCCGCCACAGATTATGCCGAAGCACATGGCGACGCGAACTAAGTTTATAGTTGGAGTGGCTAAGCTGGAAGACTATCTGCTGGTAATATTAAACATAAACGCGTTGCTGACTGAACCAGAGAAAGAGTTCCTGTCCGAACTGGAAGAGGTAAGTATCTCTTCGTAGACCTTTCTCAAAGTCGAGCAACCTCCCGCAGGTTGGGATCTGAAAACTAAACCTGCGGGAGGTTTTGGGCGCGCGTTTTATGCTTTGAGAAAGCCTGATCTCTTAGTATTTTGGCAATTATTGACTACGGTTGACCGCGTATAGACTTCCGAAATCTGGGAAAATTCTAGCTACTCGACAGTTTGTCTATCACGAATATCACAAATGGTCAAATGCCGCGAATGCGTTTAAAAAATATTGGCTCTTTGGGAGTTCGCATGGTAGGGCAGGTTTCTTACCTGCCGTATCCATAATTACCCCAAACGGCGGCTATGGAAAGCCGGCCTACAGGTCACTTTATTCGCGCCCCCTGCAAAATCCCAGAGACCCAAAATATTCGTAAATTCGGGGTATTCGTGATTAAAAAGCTAACCGCGCGGCAAAAGTGTTAGGTGTGGCTAGGGGAAAATTCATAATCTTATGTCGAGTAAAGAAGAATTCCATATTAGTTACGGTGACTACGTTCGGTTTCGTGATTTGGTCTTAAAGAGAAGCGGGTTATATTTCCCAGAGAAAAAACGCGTTGATTTAGAGACCGGATTACTCCGGGCGTTGTCTGAATCTGCCTGCTGCGCGAATTTAGATGAGTACTATGAACTATTGCGCGATGAGAAGGCGGGGCAGGCAGAACTTGAGGCGTTAATTGTACAACTAACTATAGGTGAGACGCATTTCTTTCGCAACAAGTGGCAATTCGACGCGCTACGTAATAAGATATTGCCCAAGCTAATCGCGGAACGACGCGGAACAACGCGGCAGTTACGTATCTGGAGCGCGGGGTGTGCTACCGGCGAGGAGCCATATTCTATAGCGATACTATTAAGAGAACTCATTCCCGATATTGCCGATTGGCATATCTTGATTTTGGCTACCGACATAAACAAAGAGTCGCTTCGCCGCGCCAAAGAAGGACTATATACTAATTGGGCATTCAGAGAAACAGGCACCGCCGCGATTCGCGAGCGGTATTTTACTAGCAAAGGTAAAAAACACGCGCTATCTTCGGTGATCAAAGAGATGGTCACTTTCGATTATCTGAATCTGGTGGACGATAATTACCCTTCGTTGCTTTCCAACACAGTGGCTATGGACATAATCCTCTGTCGTAACGTAACTATCTACTTCACCGAAGAAGTAACGCGCAAGGTGGTAGCAAAGCTATACGAGGCTTTGGTAGACAGGGGCTGGTTAGTAGTTGGACATGCTGAACCGTCAAGCCTTATCTATAATCGTTTCGCGGTTCATAATTTCCCCAATACCATACTTTATAGAAAAGAAGCGAAACTCGCGCCACCCGAGATGACCGCGTTACAAAAGGAGACCACCGAGCCTGCTTTTATTCCCCCCAGCAGTATCAAGCCGAGAAAAGTTTTGCCAAAGCTAAAACGCGCTTTACCAATTTTACCTCTCAAACCATTAGAGCCTGTGACCAAACCCGCGCCACCGCCCCCGCCAAAACCAGAAGAGGCTGAACCGAAGACCGATTGGTACGAAACCGCGCAGGAGCTATTGGAACAGGGGCATATGAACAAAGCAATGGAGAAGATACAAGCCCGGTTGAAAATAGAACCAGGCTCCGCGCGCGCCCATTATCTATTGGGACGTATTCACGCCAACATGGCGCGGTGGGACGAGGCGCGTACTTGGTGTGAGAAAGCCATTGAGGAAGACAAGTTGTTAGCGCCCGCGTATTACATCTTAGCCTTGGTCTACCAGCAGCAAGATCAAGAGGATGAGGCGATTCAGGCGTTGAAAAAGATGATCTACTTAGACCGCAATTCGGTATTGGCTCATTTTGAGATAGCTGGGTTATATAGAAGAAATGGCAAATATCAACTGGCGCGAAAATCACTGGAGAACGTGATTAAATTGTTGCAAGGACGGGACAGTGACGAATTTATCCCTTATTCGGATGGGATGACGGTTGGGCGTCTCCTGGACGCGGCGTTGTGGCAACTACAGAGCTTGACCTAATTAGTTATTGCGTAGTTTGAGAAAAGGGGACTGGTTCAGTTGGATTTGATAACCGCGCGGGCATGTTCATTGGCAATTGCTGACTACTGTTGACCGCGTATAGACTTCCGAAGTTTCGGAAAACTTCGGAAGTCTGGGAA
>CAZSIG010000474.1:0-3596 GCA_964606195.1 uncultured Anaerolineales bacterium | reverse complement strand
AAAGCTCTGCGTTCTCCGCGCCCTCGGCGGTAAAAATAACCCGAAGTTACGTAAGTCCTGTTAAGTTGACGCATATGGGATTGCGCCCTAGGAATCAGGGCGTTATCCCCATAACGCCGTTTTGCGGGCGCGGATAAGACAAAATTCCTATTGAATCCCGCGTCGCGGTATGTTAGAATGATTAGGAAGATAGTATAGCGTTTTTTATGGTGGAAAAGAAGGCTCTGTTGACGATTTGCTAATATTATTTAGTTAATTTCCAATAAAAAGGGAAAGGGAGGCAGAAAAATGATAACTACAAAAATAGTAAATATTCTCAAACGGCGGGCATGGTGGCGCATGTTCGATCTATTTGTGCGCGTGATGTTATTGGGGGCAATACTCGCGCCGCCCACCTACGCGGCGGGTCCGGCTGTTCAAGTCGTGCCCGACCCGCCCGAAATCGTAGCCAGCGGCAATTATCAGCCCCCGCGCTATGCGACGGAAAATGTCACCTACACCCGTTCGCTCGTCTCCGCGCGCGTCACGAACGAAACCGGCGGCGCGATACCGGGCGCGATGGTCGCATTTACTACCACGCGTGGTACATTGCCTTATCAATACATCGAAGCTGAGAATTCCGTAATTACGAAAACGGGTAATTTCAATAATCCGCATCCCTTTGGAAACGCGAGCGGGGGAGATTTGCGTTATTCAAACGTACTTAGCGATAAAATTTCTTGGACTTTCGACGGATCAGCTATTGCTTTAGTACATAACACACAGGATAACGCGGGTATTGCGAATATATATATAGACAGTAATCCCGCGATTACTCTGGACATGTACTCTGCTGTTCAGAATTGGCAAGTGCAATCGGTAATTGCTAAGGGGTTGAACCCAACAACGACGCATACTATAACAATAGAGGTCTCCGGTAATCAGAACCCCGCGTCCACAAATACGTTTGTTTTCGTGGATGCCTTTCGTTCTGGCGCGACGACCGGCGCGACTGGGCAGACCGAATCGATCACCTTCACCTCGCCCATCACGCCGGGCGGCACCACAGTGTACGGCACGCTCTTGAGCGGCACACTCACCACTACCAAAGTTCACCCGCCCAATCCCATCTCCGGCACGAACGCCGCGACAATCACCTCCATCACGCCAACTTATCATATCCTCACTTTTACCGTCAATCCCGATCTTCTATCCGCCGATGGCAGCGCGACCGCGACGGTGCAGGCGCACGTTTACTTCACCGATCCCGCCACGGGCAACCCCGCGCCCGCGCCCGACGGCTTATTCGTCGGCTTCCACATCACCCCCGATTTGGGCGCGTCTCTGGGCTACGACCGCGTGGAGGCGGAAGATAGTACCAAAGTGATACAATCTGGGGCATGGAATGATTCTACCGCGTTTGCTGGTTACAGCGGAGCGGGTTATATTTGGTCAAATGTAGTTAATGACACTATATCTTGGAGTTTCAGCGGTGACGCGGTTTCTTTGAGATATGCTGATTATAACGCAGGAGCAGGAGGTGGAGATGCCAATGTTTACATAGATGGCAATCTGATTGAGACCATAAGCACCGCGAATCCTGCCCTGGCGGATGGATGGTACGAGAGAGTCATCACCGATTCTCTAGGTTCTGGCGCGCATGTTATCACTGTCGAGGTCGCCACCGCGGCTCCCGTGCGTCTGGATTTGCTCCGCTCCGGCACGATAGTCACTGGCGGCAGCGGCATCGCGCAAGCTACCTTGACCGCGGGCACCATTTCCGGCACCACCAACATTACCGCCGCGACCGCGTATTGGGGCGTGGGCTGGGCGTTTCCACCGCCGACTGGCGCGGTCGTATCCGCCACGGTGCCGGTCACATTTTTAGCCTCTGCGCTCACCATGACCCTCACCCCCGACCCCGCCGCCGCGACCGCCGTCGCCAACGGCACAGACGTGATCAGCGTCACCGCGACCGTCACGAAGACCTACGATGGACAGGAACACGCGGCAGTCGGCACGCTCGTGACATTCACCGACACGCGGGGATTATTGCCCTATGGTTACGCGGAAGCCGAAGCCGGCGCGCCCGATGTCACCACTACCGGCGCTTGGAACACGATAGCCGAGCCGACCGCGAGCGCGGGGCGTTATCTCTCCACCACCAACGGCGGCGCGACCGCGTCGTGGGATTTCACCGGCACCGCCTTCGCGCTGGTTTATGCGCGGTGTCAAAGCTGCGGCTGGGCGACCCTCGATATAGATGGCTCGAACGCCATCTCGATAAACATGGCGAGCAGCGAAATCACACCCACGTTTTGGGTGGAGCAGATTCGCGGCGGATTATCCGCGGGGACGCATAACGCCCGCTTGACCGCGGGCACGACCGGCGCGGTGTTGGTCGACGCCTTCCGCTCCGGGCAGATCGTCGCGGGCGATCCCGCCTCGACTACGATTGGTTTGACCTCGACCGTACCCATGACCGATGAGATTTGGGCTATCGTCGCGGATACCGGCGCGTCCAGATTGTTGACCGCGAGCCAAGTTATCACCTTCGCGGGCTGGACGGACTTACAAACCACCAAGACGGTCGATTCGCCCATCGCCGCGCCCGGACAAACGCTCACTTATACCATCTTTTTCACCAACGCGGGGAATGCTGATACTGCCGAGCCGCTGACCATCACCGATGACGTACTCGCGAGTTGGCTCACCAACACCGCGTTCATCAGCGATACGCTGGGGGGCGGTTATAATATCTCGCAAACGCGAACCGGCACTTTTACTTACACTTGGCTCATCACCCCCGGCTTACCGCGCGCGCAAGGTGGCTACATCACCGTCACCGGCGTGGTCAGCCCCGCGTGGACCGGCGCGTCCGCGACCTTCACTAATTGGGCGACGCTCCCCATCACGGTCGGCACGTTCTTCTCCGATACGAACAGTATCAATAACCGCGCCGCCGCCTCGGTTACTGTAGTCATGGCGGATGTGCAACTTACTAAGACCGTGGTACCAACCATCACCACGCTCGGCGGCGCGCTCACTTATACTCTGGAATTTACCAACGCGGGTTTGTATACCGCGACGAACGTATTTATTACCGATATTTTGCCCATCAGCCTGACCAATTTCATCACCACTAGCAACGTGTCGTGGGCGGCGGCTACCACCGCGGGAATCTACACGCGCACCTGGTACACTACGCCGTTGCCGAGCGGGCGCGGCGGCGTCATCACCATCACCGCGCAGATCAGCGGCGACGCGGCGCATTGGGGCGGCGGCAGCATTTTCTGGAACACCGCGACGATCACCGCCACCACTGATGGGATTACCATCAACAACAGCTCCGGCGCGACGGTGACGGTGCAGACCGCGGACGTGGCGATCACGAAGACGGCGCAGCCCGCCGCGTTCCGAATGCCGGGGCAGTGGATTACGTACACCCTCACTTATACTAATAACGGAACTGCCACCGCACAAAATGTCTTCATCACCGATTGGCTGCCAGTTAGTTTGACGAATATCATCTCCGCCAGCAGCGCGGGCATCGTCCCGACCGGCGCGTTCCCCACCTATACCTGGAATGTCGGCGCGTTGCCCAGCGGCGCGGGGGG
>CAZSIG010000473.1:2297-3607 GCA_964606195.1 uncultured Anaerolineales bacterium | reverse complement strand
AGCTCTTGTAAATATGCTGTAAAACTTTCGGTCATGTTTTTGCTCCCTCATAAATTAGGACACGGACAAACGCCGATTTACGCGGATTTTTATCTGATAATTTTTCCAAAATCTAACGTTTCCTCAATCTCCGTCATAATTCGCGTCGTCTCTCGCAGTGCGACGACGATCTGCTGATAGTGCATCCGCTCCTCAAACGACAGCTCGCGCCCCTTACGATCTTTGAGCCATTTATGTAGCACCTGATAACCTCCGACATAGAATTCCCATAAATTGGGCGCGACGCCCGCGAAATACTGTGTCTCGTTGATATAGACACGCCCAGCAATCTCCGCGCCATTCTCATCACGCCGCGGTGCGGCGTAACGAATACGCTTCACCTCGTTTGTCCCCTCAACAGGATAAGTCGTAATAAGCCTACTGAGCGCGGAAGAATCGAGCAGATGCAAAGTAACCAACTCCGCGCCTTTGCGTACCAACTCGGCAAAAAGTTCGCAGTCGGAGATGAGCGGCAGGCGCGGGAAATCGATCTTGAGGGACTCCGCGTAGCGCTCGCGATAAACGGGGGAATGAAACACCGCGTAGGCATAGTGAAAGATATCTTCGGGGCCGAAAGTGTGTTGCAAATCGCCCGCGCTGTCGGGTACAAAACACAGCCCCAACTTCGCTTTAATCGCCGCGAGGAATTTGGGTGACAGGTTCGGCTCGCGCGTTATCTCTCCATTGGCGAAGATGGTGCCCGCGCTGTTTTCGGGGGTGGTGTAGAGATACAGCGGAAAGACGACATACGGCGCGAACGGTTGCGAACTGATTTCGGTCAATTTATCGGTACAACTTATCGTAAAATACTTGTGCGAGGCAAATTGCCGACATGCAATCAATGCGACATTATCCCCAGCGGTCATGTGCTGCATTACCTCATTCCGCGGACGGTCAATCAACGCTTCATGGTAAAAAATATAGCGTACATCAAAAGGACGATACAAACACCGCGCAAACGATTTTTCCCAATCATCATCAGCGCGTAAGGCTTGGCGCGCCGCCGCCAACTTCCAAGTACCGCTATCGCGCAATCCAAGCTTATGGCGCACTTCATTATCAGAGAGATTTTCATCGCGCAGCATAACGATACGAGAGCGCAATTCATCCTCATCGAAATCGATGACCAGATCATCGCGGTGAGTCTTAATCCCGCTGACATGCACCGAAAAAATATCTGCCACGCTCCAACCGCGTTCATACTCCGCCGTCAGATCGAAATCTTTCGGCACGAAGAAGAAATGCGGCGCGGTCGGCGTCAGTTCCTGCCA
>CAZSIG010000473.1:0-2197 GCA_964606195.1 uncultured Anaerolineales bacterium | reverse complement strand
CGCTCCCCGCGCACCGCCGTTTTGTAGCGCTCCATCAAACTGTCGATATATGCGCCGCGATTGGCAGAGCTGACCGCGTAGGGCGGATTGCCCAGCACAACCATAATCGGCTTATCCGCTTTGATTTCCGCCGCCGCGTTCGCCTCCTCCGTGATAAACCCGCTGAACCCCAAAGTCGCGGGCTGAATTACCCCTTTATCCAGCGCGTTCGTCAGATAAATGCCCAAACGCTGCTTGCCCGCGAAATCATACCCCAGCTCTTGCAGCAGCACGCCCAATTTCATGTGCGCCACCGTGTACGGCGCCATCAACAGCTCAAAGCCGAAAACGCGCGGCAGCAGCGCGGTCTTGACGTAATCATTCCAGCCCGACTGTCCCGCCGTGTGCAGATTCTCGTGAATCTGGCGCACGACAAAGTACAAAAAGGTCGCCGTGCCGACCGCAGGGTCTAAAATGAGCGTGTCCGGGTCCGCCAAACCCAACGGGCAACTGAACCGCGTCCGCAAAATATGGTCAATGGCCCGGACGATGTAGGAGACGACCGGCTCCGGCGTGTAGTACACCCCCCGCGTCTGGCGCATCTGCGGATCATACGAGCGCAAAAAGGTTTCGTAGAAATGCACCACCGGGTCTTCTTCCCGCGTGCGGCGCGCAAAATCGCGCAGCACCTCCGCCATATCCGCGTAATCGAGCAGCCGTGCCAAATCGTCCACCGCCCAAGCCACGCGGTCATCCAAATCTGGTCCGGCGATTTCGTTGAATAGTTTGCGCAAAAAGAGATTGGTCGCGGGCAGGTTCCACGCCGCGTCTTGGCGCGAAAAACTCTCCCCCTTGCGTGTTACGGCACGCACGCGCGCGGCGAACAATCCATACGCGATAGTTTGCGCGTACATATCAGCGAACTGTGCGGGGGTCAAGTCGGGGATCAGCTTGCTGCGAAAGGCATCTAACTGCGCGTGGAGGTTACCGCGTTCGCCCTCTTGGGTAAAAGTTTCCTCGATGAGATTGCGAATTATGTGTGCCAGCGTTGCCATCCGCCGCGCCAATTCCTGTGGTTCCGCTACCGTGGTTACTTTCTGAGCGAAAAACTGACTGAGCAGTTTCGCGACCGCCCGCGCCCCATTCGCGACTGCGATTATTTTATCATCAACTACTCTAGCCAACCGCGCCGCCGCCCGCGGTTCGCCCCCGACGTACCACCGAAACTCCAGATAATCGGTCAAAATCAGGTTATGCAGTGCGGCGCGGTAGCGTTGTAACTGCGCCGATTTCGCGATGGCGTCGAGCGGTGCGCCGATGTCTTTCGCCTCGACGTAGCCGATGGGCGTGTGCGCCTGCGTGATGATGTAATCGGGCGCGCCGCAAGCGATACGGCGCGGTTCATTGATTGCCGCGACCGCGCCCCCCAACTCACGATTGCCCACCGCCTCCAATAGTTTCTGCAACGCGGCGCGGTGGGAGTGTTCGGTGACGATGCCGGAGGCGATATTCTGTTGTAGCTCTTGCAGATATGTTTCAAAACATTCGTCCATGTTCCCTATACCCTTTAAGCAATTGCAATTTGCTATTTCTCATTTGCTGTTTCCCCCTGCGACGCGGTTGATTTCCTCAGCCCATGTCGCTTCGTCGCGCACGTAGAGACCGATGCGGTCTTGCCGTCCCTCTTGCTCAAAGGTGATCACCAGCACTTTGCGCCATTTCCATCTAAGCAAAAAAGCGGATTCCAGCGAGGCGCGCGTGATTTGCTCATGAGGGATGCGCCACTCGGCGGCGGGGATAGCGCGCGTGATGCGCAGGTCGCGGTCGGTGAGTGCCATGAAGCCGTTGCCGCGTATTTGTAGGGCACCGCGAGATTCTATGCCGGAGAAATTGATGAACGCGGGACCGCGCAGAAAGCGCACCTCGTCTTGTGTCCAGCGCCGCGTGGTCTCCTCTTTCTCGCGGCGCAGCCACCAAAATATAAAGCCGAATATAATGGCTAAGATTGTGAATGTAAGCACTAACACAAACGCGACGATAGCGATTACCAAAATTGCTATATTCATAAACGTACTAACCTCGCTATTCCCCAAATTTGAGGATACTGCTTAACACAGATAGGACTTACGCAAAACCGCACTATAACTAACCGCAGAGAGCGCGGGGGACGCGGAGCTTATCTTGAGAGATTTTTTATGCTTGTCATAAACAATCATAA
>CAZSIG010000472.1:0-3608 GCA_964606195.1 uncultured Anaerolineales bacterium | reverse complement strand
CCCTATGAAAGCGACTTAATTACGCCCTACCTGGCTCTCCGCCCCCGTCCCCGGGGGCGTTAGGGCATAGGCCGCAGCTTTTGCCGCCGCCGCCCCCGCGACGGGGGCTTGGAGCGAAATTAAAGTACGCTCATCGTAGACCGAACATAACAGTTAGACAGCAGAGGGCTTATGCTAATAAACAAGTTTTTCCTCTGGCTTTCCCTCCGCGCTCTCTGCATCTTTGCGGTAAAATATACCTCTCGGCATAAGCGCTACCAAGTTTAGTCCTCTAAATCTGCTGATACCTCATCAGTCCCCTCAGTATATCCTAAAGCGGAGCACTCTGCAACATCAGCGGGAAACCGCGCCATAAAGGTCGAACCTTTGCCTAACTCACTCTTGACTGTGATGTCGCCCCTCATCATACGGCAATAATGATGACTGATCGCCAGACCCAGCCCCGTACCGCCATATTTACGCGAAGTAGAATCATCCCCCTGAGTGAACGCCTGAAAGAGTTTACGCTGTTGAATCATAGACATGCCTATGCCGGTATCAATCACGCGAAAATAGAGCCAATCGGAGGGAGAGCCGCTCTCGCGCGTCACTGTCAGCGTAATCGTGCCCCCTTCGGTGAACTTCGCGGCGTTGCTCAACAAATTAAGCAGCACCTGCCGCACCTTGCTCATATCCGCGTTCATGATTCCCAGATTAGAATCATAATCGAGTTCCAAAGTATTGTTTTTCTTGGTCACCAGCGGATTGACTGTTGTAATCACGTTATTGAGTAGTAACTCAACATCGAAAGGCTCTAAGTATAATTGCATCTTATCCGCCTCGATCTTGGAGAGGTCGAGCACATCACTGATAAGAGAGAGTAAGCTCTGCCCCGCGACGCGAATTCTCTGTAAATCAGACGCGAAGTCACCGTAACCACGCTCGACAGCTTCCTCCTGCAATAACTCACTGTAACCGATGATCGCGTTCAGGGGAGTACGCAGTTCGTGGCTCATGTTCGCCAAGAACGCGCTCTTGGCACGATTCGCGGTTTCAGCAGCTTCTTTTGCTTTCTGCAAATCCTCTTCAGTGCGTTTACGTTCGGTGATGTCGCGCACCAGAGACAAGACCTGATTATCTCCACTGATAGACATACGCGCCTCATAACTCCGCGCACTATTCTCCCCCGGCAAGGTCAGCTCATATTCGTACTGCTGAATCCCGCCCGTTTGCAACGCGAGTTGAATGTAATGCAACCCCTGCTGCGCGACCACCGGCGGCAAGACATCTTTGATACTTCTACCGATGAATCTTTCAGGCGGCATAATCCAGGGAGTATCCTTCTCTAATTTGCAATCGAGATAAATCCCATCCTTATCAAATACGAAGATCAAATCGGGGATCGCGTCGAGCAGGGCGCGCTTTTGGGCTTCGCTCGCGCGCAGCACATCTTCAGAGTATTTTCGCTCCGTAATATCGCGCAGGACGACCAACTGTCCTATATGCTGACCGCCGCGATCATGCAATGGAGAGATGCTTAAATCGTAGTAGTGTCCCAGTTCTCCGTCACCTACGAATATCTCATCGCGCGCTTCATCTACCCCGCGATATTGTTCGAGCAAGTCCGGTCTATCGGCGATCAGTTGTTCAGCCGAAGTTCCGACCACCTCCGCAGCGGCGCGACCGATAATGCTTTCGGCGGCGGGATTGAGATCTACAATGTGCCATTGTGGATCGACGACTAAAATGCCATCGCTCATATTCTCGATCAGCTTCTCTCGCGCTATCGGCGTCACTCCCAAAAAGTGTAATCTAAAGATCGCCCAGCCAAACGCGATGCCGGTGACAGTTAAAGCGAACGGTGTCAGATTCAAGTTCGGAAAAGGGTTAAGTCCAGATACGAACAAAACGTTCGCGATCCAGGGTGCCAATGTACCGACGAGCAAAGCCCCAGCCTGCCCGCGATATAAGTGGGGCGAATGAAGCAACGCGCGAAACAGGAAAAGGGTAACGAGCATGATCATCACATAGGAATAAATGATGTGAATCCAAAATCCTATACGCGGTTCTCCGTATAGAATTACATACCCCTCTTCCTCGTACGGTTGTAAGTTATCGATGAAGAGGTTATGCGCGTCGTTAGTCCAGATCATCAGGAGAATGATCGCCGGGATGACCAACAACGCCACCACGTTGCGCCGCGTCAGCCAAGCTGTTCGCCCGGTATACCGTAATACGAATAGCAGCCACATCACCGGCGCGAGATTGGGACCTAAAACCCAAAGCCTATTCCAAAAAAACTTGGTACGTAAATCGGAGCTTCCTATCTCCAACGCGTATATCAACGACCATTCAGCGATAAGCAACATGAAAATGGCAAAAAAAACCGCGCCAGATGTAGTGCCGCGCTGCCGCCAGGCGAAGACCGCCAGCGCACTACATATCGACGCGGAAATTAGCAAAGATATCGTAAAGGGGGTAAATTCGAAATACCACATCTCTATCCTTCTCCAGATTCTGCAACTTCGGCTGGAAGCCAGACGGTGAAAGTAGAACCGGTGCCCCCTTTACTCTCCACCTCAATCTCGCCGCCCATCATGCGACAAAAATGAAAGCTTATCGCCAGTCCCAATCCGGTGCCGCCGTACTTGCGCGTTATCGAGCTATCGCCTTGCGCGAAAGCCTGAAATAGATACTGCATCTGCTCCGCGGTCATGCCGATGCCGGTATCGGAGACACGAAAGCGAAACCAGAAACCAGACTGCATATTCAACTCGCGCGTGACGGCAAGGGTAATCTTGCCATCTTCTGTGAACTTAGCCGCGTTGTTCAGCAGGTTAAACAGTATCTGCCGCACCTTAGTTTGATCGGCGCGCATAATGCCCAGACTCGCCGCGCATTGCACGTTCAACTCATTGCCATTTTTCTCCATCAACGGGTGAATCGTCGTGACCACCTCATCGATCATAGCCTGCACATTGAACCCCTCTATATCCAGCGGCATCTTACCCGCTTCGATCTTGGAGATGTCGAGAATGTCACTGATGAGTGCGAGAAGGTGCTTGCCTGCGGTGCGAATCTTTTCCAGATCTGGTATCAGCTCCGCGTAACCTAGATCACCAGATTCCTCCTGGAGCAGTTCGCTGTAGCCGATGATCGCGTTCAAGGGCGTTCGCAGCTCGTGGCTCATATTCGCCAGAAACTTACTCTTGGCGCGGCTCGCGGTCTCAGCCGCCTCTTTAGAGATAGTCGTTTTGAGCAAATCATCTATAGTCAGGTATCCAACTCTAACTACTAGGTACACGAACAACGCGCCGAATAAAAATATAATTCCCGTCAATATCTCCAGAAATCCTATCAAACCCGCCAGCACGAAGAGGAGAGATACGCCATAGCCGATGAGAAAGAAAACCATCAGAAAGGTTAATACCCGCCAGCTAAAGATATACCGGCGCCCGCGCAGTAGTTGCAGTACTTCTCTGGTTTTCGCCAGAGATAACGCCATAACTACCGCGCCCCCACATATCAACGTGCTGGTGATAATCTCATTGAAACTCATAGACCTTCCAATATAGGTAGAACTTACGCAAACTACATAGCGATTAACCGCAGAGAACGCCGAGAGCGCG
>CAZSIG010000471.1:1346-3610 GCA_964606195.1 uncultured Anaerolineales bacterium | reverse complement strand
CTGCTCTACGTCGGCGCGGAGGCTAGTTTCGGGGGCTGGGTGTATACCTACGCCACCACGCTAGACGTAGCGGACAAAGCGACCGCCGCGTACTTGACCTCGCTCTTTTGGGGCGCGCTCACCGTCGGGCGGCTGATTGGTATTCCCATCGCGGCGCGGTTCAGCCCCCGCGCGGTGCTGCTCGGTGACTTGGTGGGGTGTTTGGCGAGTGTGGGGGTCATTCTGCTCTGGTCAAACTCGTCAGCCGCATTGTGGGTGGGCACTTTCGGCGCGGGCTTTTTCATGGCTTCGATTTTCCCCGCGTCACTCTCGCTGGCAGAACGCTGTATGACCGTCACCGGGCGCGTGACCGGCTGGGCTTTTGCGGGGGGCAGTGTGGGGGGCACGGTTGTTCCCTGGCTGATTGGGCAATTGTTCGAGAGGATCGGTCCGCGCGCGACGATGCTCACTATAGTTGTAGATTTGGCTATCGCGATGGGCGTCTTCGCGGTGCTGATTTTTTACGCGAATAAAAGCATGGAGATAAACGATGGTCAGAAAAGTTGAAGTAGTGCCCCATAATCCCGACTGGGCGAAACAGTTCGCGCAGGAGGCAGATGACATCGGCGCGGTTTGGGGCGATGAGGTCATAGCGATTCATCACATCGGCAGCACCGCGATACCGAGCATCAAGGCGAAACCGATTATTGATATGCTGGTTGAGGTGCGCGATATAGAGAAGTTAGATGAGTATAACGCGCAAATGATGGCATTGGGCTACGAGCCGAAGAGAGAGCATGGCATCCCGCGCCGCCGTTTTTTCGCCAAAGGGGGCGACATCGCGCGAACGCACCACGTCCACGTCTTTCAAGTCGGAGACGCCGAAATAACGCGGCATCTGAACTTTCGAGATTATATGCTCGCGCATCCTGAAGCCGCGCAGGCTTATAGCCTTCTGAAAGAGGAACTGGCGCGTAAGTACGCGGAGGATATCGAGGGGTATATCGCGGGTAAGGACGCGTTTATCAAGGAGATGGACGAAAAAACTGCTGTGTGGATTATGGGACACTGACGCGAAGCGCACAGATTTTCACTGAGTTCGCGGGCTTTATAGCTGGAAATCAGTGTTCATCAGCGTGTATCAGTGTCCAATATTAAAAAGGAAACAAACTATGCTAAAACAAACTGAACAACCAAAACTAACCGCGCGATTCGAGGAAGCCCTCGTCTACGCGCACCAACTGCACGCGCGGCAGACGCGCAAATCCACCGGTATCCCCTACGTCGCCCATCTCCTCAGCGTGACCGCGCTGGTGCTTGAGGATGGCGGAGACGAGGACGAGGCGATTGCCGCGCTGCTGCACGACGCCGTCGAAGACCAGGGCGGCGATGCGACGCGGCGCGAGATTCACCGTCGCTTCGGCGCCCGCGTCGCGGCGATTGTGGATGGCTGCACCGACGCGGACACGATTCCAAAGCCCCCCTGGCGCTGGCGTAAGGAGCAGTTTATCGCCTCGCTTCACGACGCCGCCCCAGGCGTGCTGCGCGTCGCCAGCGCGGATAAACTGCACAATGCCCGCTCGCTCCTCAGTGATTTTCGAGAGCAGGGCGACGCGGTGTGGGCGCGATTTAAGGGGGGTAAAGAGGGGACAATGTGGTACTACCGCGAGTTGGTCAAGATATTGACGGCGAAAAATGGTGGACAACTCGTCGCGGAGCTGGCGAGAGTCGTTGCCGAGTTGGATAAATTGATTAGTAGCTGATAGCTGTTGGCTATCAGCTATAAATTAGACATTAGAGTTTACATCAATTTGTTGGCACGTACCTAATGGAACGCAGATTTCCCTGATTTAACTGATTTGCACTGATTTTTATGTTTTTTATAGGACTTGTATGATACAGAAGTATGAAGTAATCTTCAAAAGAATATAAAGATTAGCTCGGGGCCGCCACGCGGTGAAGCTCTGCCCCTTCATGCCGCATCTGGAGGAGATGCTCAAGGCAGCGGTCGTGGCGATGGATTCTATCGGTCCGACGCTCGTCGTGGATATAGAGACCGGCTTGCCGCGCATGGGCAGCGCGGACGGCAGCGGCTATCTGTCGGGCGCGGCGATTAAGCCGGTTATGGTCAAATACGTGTATGACATAGCGCGGTGCGTCGATATTCCGGTGGTCGGCGTGGGGTAAGTAAGTCGAGCGTAGGGTGTGATAGAGGCGACGCTGGTCGGCGCGCCGCTGCTGCGCGGCTTGCAGGTTTTCGATATTGTGTGGAATGCAGGCTGTGT
>CAZSIG010000471.1:0-1246 GCA_964606195.1 uncultured Anaerolineales bacterium | reverse complement strand
TTAGATTGTTATCATTTTCGCCATTTCAGCGCATCGTGTTGCGGACACGCCGCGATGCACGCTCCACACGCGAAACAATCGGCGTGAATCGCCTTATCGGCATAGAAATCTGCCATCGCTTGAGTGGGACAAGCCTTGACGCACAGTTTGCACTCTTTACAAGCGGCGCGGTCGATGCGCGGGCGCAGCAGGCTGACCTGCTCCACGCCCCAGCTTATTAGTCCAAAAGGACACAAGAAACGGCACCAGGGGCGATATACGAAGAGGCTGGCGGCTAATACCGCGATGGTGAATAACGCGATTGCTACGGTGAAATTGAACTGAAACAGTTGAAACGGGTCAACTAGCGCAATCCAGTCCAGCGCGCCCAACGTCAAGCCCGCGATTAAAGCCACGAACGCGACGACGCGCACTGCGTTAGCGAACACGAACGGAGGGCGCCATTTCGGCAGTGGGACGCGGTGCAGCAAATCTTGTAACAGCCCCAATTGACAGCCGTAGCCGCAGATCGACTTATTGGAAATCCAAGATATTAACAGCAAGACTACCAATATCGCGACAAGCGGAGCTACGACTCGATGTTGCACGAGCAGCGCGGTGAGCGCAGTGCGCGTCGAAGCTACGGGATTGGGATTGAGCACCTGACGCAGTAACAGCCCATAGCCGAACCCAAAAACCACCACCCCCGCGATGATGAACAGCAAACGCACTCGCGCCGTCATCTTGCGCCGATAGAGCAGGATTGTAGCCATTATCACTACCACAATCCACAAAATAATTTTGCTGAATACCATAGGGTTCATTGTTGGTTGATTTATCATTTTTCTTCCTCCTTGTTAATTGAATTCGTTTCTTCCGCGGCGGTAATTGCCCGCTCTAGCAAACTGAACAGGGTATCTTGTTCTTGCGGGTTCAACGCGGAAAATAATTGGTGTGCCTTGCCGCGCCGCGCCGCCCACGCCTGTCGGCATATCTCCTCACCCCGTTCAGTCAAAAATAACTGAATGGCGCGCCCATCCTTCGGGTCAGGCTGCCGTGTCAGTAAACCCGCATCTTCCAAACGGCGCACCCCCACGCTGACGCTCGGCGGCGTCAATCCCAACTCTGTGGCAATATCGTGAATGCCCGCGCCGGGCGACGCCGCGATTACGTCGAGCAGTGTGAGTTGCGACATCGTCACGCCGCTATCCTCGAACGGCATCCCAAAAGCCAAACGGCGCAGCCGGTCAAGTAATTCCACGAACCG
>CAZSIG010000470.1:0-3615 GCA_964606195.1 uncultured Anaerolineales bacterium | reverse complement strand
ACGGGGGCGCCCTCGGCGGTAAAAATAACCCGAAGTTGCGTAAGTCCTGTTAGTGGAAATTCGTGAAATCAGTGGCAGATTTTTTCTTATAACCACTCGAAATCCCAAAGACCCTACATTCATTTGTGCTTGCGCTCACGCGGGTTTCGTGATATGATATGTCAGCATAAAAAACTGAGGAGTAATTATGAACACCAAGCAAGGGTTGTATTTCGAGGAAATAGCTCTTAACCAAGAATTCATCACCAGTGGGCGCACGATCACCGAGACGGACGTAGTGAACTTCGCGGGTATATCAGGCGATTATACACAGTTGCATACCGATGTGGAGTACGCGCGCGAGTCCCCTTTCGGACAACGGATCGCGCATGGATTGTTGATTCTATCCATCGCGTCGGGCTTGACGGTGCAGATGCGCTTTTTAGAGGGCACGATAATCGCGTTTCGCGAGTTGACCTGGAAATTCAGCAAACCGGTTTTCATCGGTGATACGATTCGAGTGAAAGTGGTAGCCACCGAGAAAAAGAAAATGCGCCGTTTGGGCGGTGGATTAGTGATGTTCGATTTGAGTGTGACCAATCAAAAAGATGAACTCGTACAAAAGGGTGTCTGGCGCGTCTTGATCGCCGCGAAGCCGGAATAACCGCGCCATCTATGGTGCGCGGTAACCCGTAACAGGAGTGAAAAATGCCTCCAGGGTTGTATAATTTTTACCAAATCTACGGCGCGTCCTTGATGTTCGCGCTGATAATCATCGTCGTTTTACTGCTGGGATGGGCGATATGGATGCACCTCCGTATGAGCCGATTGGTGCGCCAATATCAAGGCCTGATCGCGGGCACATCTGGCGGCAATTTAGAGGAGATTCTAACCGAGCATCTGACGCGGACGCAGGCGATAGAAGATCGCCTCGCGGTGGCAGAAGAACATCTGCAACGTCTCGACCAGTTGACGGCGCGGTGTTTACAAAATATCGGCGCGGTGCGTTACAGCGCGTTCGAGGGGGTCGGCAGCGACCAGAGCTTCGCGGTAGTGCTGGCTGATGCGCAGGGGCGCGGGGTGCTGCTTAACGGATTACATAGCCGCAACAACGCGCGCGTTTACGCCAAGCCGTTACAAGAATGGGAATCGAGCTATTCGCTGACCGATGAGGAAAAAGAGGCAATTGGACAAGCGCGCAGCGAGGGCGCGTGAGAGAAAGTATAAATTTATGGAAAATTACGAAGAGTTATTATTCGCGGAGGATATACCAGAGGAGCATCGTTCGGGATACGTAGCGATCATCGGTCGCCCCAATGTGGGAAAGTCGACGTTGATGAACGCGTATCTGGGGCAAAAGATCGCCATCGTCTCGGAGAAACCGCAGACGACGCGCAACCAACTGCTGGGCATCTTGACACGCCCCGACGCGCAGATCATCTTCGTGGATACACCGGGGATCCACGCGGCGCGCAATAAGCTGGGAGAATACATGGTGGAGGCGGCAGTGCAAACCATCCCTGACGCCGATTTGATATTGTTCATGGTTGATGTCAGCGTATCACCGCGCTTTATCGACAAAAGGATCGCGAGTCTGATCACGGAAAGCACTACCGCGCCCGTACTATTGGTACTTAACAAAGCGGATTTGCTGACGAAAACGGAGAAGGACGAGCGGCGGCAGGAATACTTCGCGCTGGGCGAATTCTCCGACAGCATTCTAACTTCTATGCTGAATTCGGAAAGCCGCACCGCGTTATTGGAGAAGATTATCAGCAATCTGCCGTTTGGCCCCCGTTATTATCCGGAGGATCAAGTTACGGATCAACAGGAACGGTTCATCGCGGCGGAGATGGTGCGCGAGGCAGTGCTAGAACATACGCGGCAAGAGATTCCACACTCCGTCGCGGTCGTCGTCGATCAATTCAAACGACGCTCTAACAACGTCGTGTTCGTGAGCGCGATGATTTATGTGGAAAAGGAATCGCAAAAAGGGATAGTCATCGGTAAAAATGGGAGTATGCTGAAACGCATCGGCAGCGCGGCGCGCCCGGAGATAGAGCAGATGGTCGACCGGAAGGTTTATCTGGAGTTGTGGGTCAAGGTATGGAAAAAGTGGCGGAATAAGGAAGGAGACTTGCGCCGCCTCGGCTACAGCATAACCTGATAGGGCTTACGCAAATCACATAGTAATTAACCGCAGAGAACGCGGAGCTTTGCCAAAAGGCTTGTTTTACACCCCGCATACGCGTTCATACACGCTCACTAAAAGTCATATTTTTTAGTTGGTCAAAATAATATAAAAAACTCTGCGCTCTCCGCGTGCTCGGCGGTAAAAATACACCGAAGTTGCGTAAGTACTAACCTGAATCAGCTCCGCCGCGGGCTATCAAAGCAATGACAAAAGGGACGTTCGTAACGAGCGTCCCTTTTGTTTTTTTTTGGGCGCAATAACGGCGCCGGGGACGAAAACCGCGCCCCTAATCCACAAATCGGTATTTCAACAACGCCCACAGCGCGGGCCAGCCATCGCGCAGCGGTACAAGTTTGCGGTCTACGCGAGGATCATATGAAATCGGTACCTCCACTATGCGATGCCCCCGCTTTAACAACTTCGCGGTGATCTCTGGCTCGATGTCAAACCGCCGCGAGTGGAGGGGAAAACTCCGCATGATGTCAGTTTTTATCAGCTTGTAGCACGTCTCCATATCCTTCAACGCGCAACCATATAGAATGTTTGTCGCCAGCGTCAGGAATTGATTGCCCAACTTACGTAGCGCACTCTGAGAATGCAGCGTCCGCGCCCCATAGACGATTTCCGTCTCTCCGCGCAGGTATGGCGCTAACAGCTTATGATAATCTTGCGGATCGTACTCGAAATCCGCGTCTTGAATCACCACCACCTCACCGGTCGCGTGTTGCAGCGCGGTCTGCACCGCCGCGCCCTTGCCCATGTTGTGCTCGTGCATCACCACGCGCACGTCCGGCATATCCATTCGTTCCAAAATCGCGCGCGTGCCGTCAGCGGAGCCATCATCTACGATGATAAGCTCTTTCTCTACATCCACCGCCATGACGCGGCGCACAATCTCTTCAATCGTCTCCACTTCGTTGTATACGGGCATCAATACCGATAATTTCATACTCGTTTTTACCCCTTAACTTCGACAAAAACAGAATTTTACCACTTGTAGGCGCACCCTTTACGGGTGCGGTTGGCGCAGGCGTAAAGCCTGCGGCTACTTCGAGAAAGCCCTAACGCGGAGTTAGATTAGATGGTGCGCCAAAAATCTCAATGTTCTTCGTGTCTCCGTGGTTACCCAACATCAAAAAATATTCGCCAGTTGTCCCAATAAATACTTAGTCGCGCCCCAGAAATTCAAGCGCAGACCGCGCATCGGCAGGTCTAACTCGCGTTTTTCACAAACTGTAGATAGGCTCGCGTTCGCGACCTCCGACTCCAGCGCCGTCAGTTTTCGCGCGCGTTCCCCTTCGTCAGTAATCGCCATAATATCATCTATCTTCTTGATTAAAGTCATCGCGCGACGGGCGCGCTCCTCAACCTCTCGCGCCTTTTCTGTCGAGATAAGCCCGTATTCTCCTTTAGCGCGGTTAAGCCGCAGCCCTGCTCGGTAA
>CAZSIG010000469.1:0-3617 GCA_964606195.1 uncultured Anaerolineales bacterium | reverse complement strand
ATTATCTCGCCTTCCTCGACCGCCTCGCCCTCCGCGACCAAAACTTCAGCCACGATGCCGCCGGTCGCCAGGCTCAGTTCCGCGCTGCGAATCGGCTCCACCACCGCGTCGGCTACGACCTGGTCGCCCGCCTTTACCGGCGGTATCGTCGGTGTGGTACCCGCGTCGGCGACCGGTGCCGGCTCCGGCGCGGCGTTCCCCACCACCTGAGACCGCCATAAAAAGTATCCACCTCCGGCAATCAATGCCAGAACAATTACTCCAATAATTATTTTCTTCATAGTGACATAGCCCTCCTCTAAAATAGATATACGTTTTAATAAAGCGTAATGTTGCAGAAGACGTAAGACGTAAAACGTTATGCGTAATAAGTTACGCAGTGCAATTCATATTTCACGTCTTCACGTTTTACGTTTCACGTTTCACGCATCACTCGTACGCCAACACCTCCCGCACAGTCAACCGCGAGGCGTTTCTTGCTGGGATGAAGCTCGCTGTCGCGCTCAGAATTATCACCAGCGCGAGCCAGAGCCACGCGCCATTAAAAGAATACGCAAAATCGAGCGGAATGCCCATCATGGGGATGCCGACCGCGTCGCTCAACAGTTTGCCTAATGGGACAGCGAAGATACAACCGAACACCCAGCTAATCACACCGATAACCACACCTTCACGAATGAACACCTGCGAGACGCCGCGATTGGGCGCACCGATGGCGCGTAGGACGCCGATTTCGCGCGTCCTTTCGAGGACGTTGATGCTCATCGTGCCCATCAAACCCAGCCCGCCGACTACTGCCAGCAATATCGCCATGAAGAGCAGCAGGCTGATAATGATACCCCAGACCGCGTCCGCTTCGGCGCGCTCCGCCGCCATCGTCTGAATGTTCGCGACCTGTAAACCTATACGGTCGAAATGCGCTTCCAACGCGATGGTAGTTTCGCGAATCTCCTCCGCTTTTTGATATTCAGTAGCTATCAACGCGGCGTCCGCCTGTCCCGCTCTACCGCTGATGCGCGCGATATAGGAATAGTTTCCGTAGGACATGGGCGCCAGTATTCCCAGACAGACCCCGACGACGCGAAATTGGCGTTCCTCGCCCCAGATTTTAATCGTGATCTCGTCGCCCAGTTCGATATGCTCATCCTTAGCCATAATCGCGTTGACGACTATCGCGTTGTCATCTTCGGGCAGCAGCCATCGCCCCTTCGCTATCGCGGGAGGTAACGACAGTTCCGAATCGGCGCGGGGGGCGAACAAGTATATCGTACCGCTCTCGCTCCCGTCCGGGCGTATATGACGTATCGGCAATTGAATCCAGTAATCGGTCGCGGTGACGGTCGGCACGTTGTGCGCCTCCTGCATGATGCGTTCTATGCGATAAGGATGATTGAAGATAATCATTGTGTCGAAATTCCACGACTGCATCAGCGCGTCGATGGCGCCGAACAGCGAAGCGCGCACGCTGAAGACGCTGACGAAAATCGCGCCCGCGAGAGTGAGCGTGATGAGCGTGAGTGTCAACCGCGCCTTGCTACGAAAGGTGTTGCGAAGTGACAGCAATATCGGGCGGAGCAGGACGCGGCGGGCGAACCAGAGATTCGCGCCGGAGAGGGCGCGGTCGATGATGTTCGTGCCGAAATTCCCCTGTCCCAATCCATAGTCAATCATCGCCTCCGCCGCGGTGACGCGCAATCCCGAAATGAGCGGATAGAGCGAGGCGAGAACCGGCGTCGCCAAGCCGACGGCAATCTGCACGATAATCGCGAGGGGCGGAACATCGACGTTAGTCAGGTCGAAGTTGAACATCGCTGCCATGAACTGACTGAGGGCACGCGAGCCGTAGATGCTTGGCGGTATCGCGATGAATAACGCAATGATACCATAAAATAGCACCATACCCAAGTACATGCTCATAATCTGCGCGGTGCGGGCGCCGACAGCTTTCATAATGCCGATTTGCTGGCGCTGCTGTGTCAACAGCGCGGAGATGGTGTTAACAATCAGGAAGACGCTCAGGAACAGCGACAGTACGCCCAATACGCCCATGAGCATCAAGACCGCCTGCAAGATTTCGTCGAGAGGAATCTGCCCCGGTTCAGCCGCGAGGCTCAACGGAATGGTGTAGCCGGCTTTTTCCGCTTTATTTTTGACCTCGTTCACGACGCGCTGCGCGAATTCTTTGTTATGTCCGTTGCGGGCGATGATGTGCAGTTCGTTGAAGCCATACGGCTCGCCCAACCAATCGAGTGTCTCGAACGAGATGTAACCGTAGGGTGAATTGTCGAGGTGCGCGGGCATCTGCGCCAAGTCGTGCACAGTGCCGGCGACGCGCATGTAGCGGCGTTTCTCGTCGGCGGTCTCAATCATTATCGTATCGCCTATCTCGGCGTCGATGACCTGCAACGCGGCGCGCTCTATCAGTATCTCGTTCTCCGGCGGCGGCCACGCGCCCTCCTCGTGCCATACTTTGTTGATGCGCATATCGTCATAATCTTTGATGGCGAAGATGATGAGGTTGTTCCACTCGCCCGGATTGGTCTCGACGCGGGCGCTGATAATGCGCCGCGCGTCCGCGTCCGCTACGTCTGGCATCGCGCGCACCGATTGGACGAAATCCTCATTGAATGTTTCCAGAGTGCGCACCGTGCCGCTGGATGGGTTGATGGCGCGAAATCCTTTGTCCATCTCGGTGGACAAAATCGTGCGCGCGCTGATGATGGTGCCGACCGCGAACAATCCGACCGCGATGGAGAGCACGATGAGAATAGTGCGCGTTTTGTTGTTCCATAAATCGTTGAATACTTTGTACCAGCGAGAACTAAGCATAAATCACCTCCGGGAGTGAAGCGTAAAACGTGAAACGTGAAGAAGCTAGACCGGTTTTGCACGATACTATTCACTCATTACGTTTCACGCATCACGTCTTCACGTTTCACTCACTATTTCCCCATCCACGAGGACGACGACGCGGCTGGCGCGATTGGCTAATTCTGCATCATGGGTGACGAAGAGCATTGTTTTGCCCTGATTGACCAAACCCTCGAAGATGTGAAAGACCGCGTCCGCCGTCGTCGAGTCGAGGCTGCCGGTCGGTTCATCGGCAATCAGGATGGGTGGGTCGTTCGCCATAGCGCGGGCTATGGCGACGCGCTGCTGCTGTCCGCCGGAGACCGCAGATGGTAGTTTGTGCGCGTGTTCGGCTATGTCCACTTGCTCCAGCAGGTGCATGGCGCGGTCGCGGCGGTCGCGTAGCGAGTATTTGCCGGCGAAATCCATCGGCAGCATCACGTTGCGGAGCACGGAGAGCGTGGGGAGCAGTTCGAAAGATTGGAAGACGATGCCGATGGTTTTGCCGCGCCACGCGGTCGCGCGCTCTTGACGCATCTGGTGTAACTCCGCGCCCGCGACCTTTATCTCGCCTCCGGTGGCGCGGTCTAAGCCGGTAATCATGTTGATGAGAGTGGTCTTGCCCGCGCCCGATTTGCCGGTGACCGCGATGAATTCGCCCGGCGCGACCTGTAGGTCGATGCCCCTGAGCGCGAGCACGTCGCCCGCGAGGCTGTGATATTTTTTCGTGACGCGGTGTAAATCTATAATCGTGCCGTTGTCGTGAT
>CAZSIG010000468.1:0-3619 GCA_964606195.1 uncultured Anaerolineales bacterium | reverse complement strand
CGCGTCTGCGTCAAATAAACGTTGCATTATCTCCTGATACTTTCTTTTCTCTCGTATTTATGGCTCTAGTAGTGGTGAAGCAGTAAGTGGTTTGGAGCATAAAACATCTTAGTGTCATTTATGGTTTAATGGCAATTATTTTAACTATCACTTACTTGTTTATGTCAGCGTCCGTCTCTGTACTAACTGCTCGTAGCTCTTGTCCAATACAGGTTCCGCGTTATCATCGATCCAGACACGCACTCGCGGCAGTTTAGAATAGTCAGAAGGGCTGTAGGACATCTGGATATAAACGGGCGTACCTGGGGGCTTTCGTTCGGGTAGTTTAACCACCGCGCCCCCTTGATAGACCAGAGTATGGTATATGGTGGATAAGGGGGTGTTCTGCGCCGCAGGTTCGTCGCCCGCGAAGATCCGTAGCATAATCTCGTCTCCTTCGCTGGACAGTTTGTACATTCGCCTCTCTCCCACCGCGTCATGTTTGCGTCCTAGTAGCAGATCAAAGCCCTCCTGGACGCGCACGTAGTACGCGTCCGCCGCTGGTTCGCGAATGGTGAACTGCGGTTCGTGTTGCTTTAGATAACTGTAAACTGCCGCGCCGTAGGCTATCGCTTGGTCGGCGGGAGAGAAGGTCAGCACAGATTTATCATCTCCCCAATATTGCCGCAGGGCTTTCATCAGCGGGATTGACCGCGCCATTCCACCTACAATCAATAGGTAATCCACATCGGCGCGAGTGACGTTCGCTTTTTGCAACAGTTCGGTGATCGGCGCGAGACAATTTTTGCGTTGTCCCGAACGCTCCTCTAAGAAGTCGATCATGAGTTCGGTGTATTCCTGCCCGCTCAATTCCCCTTCCCATTGATACTCTGCTCCGGCGATGCGTATCGGGCGCGTCGTGAAGTATGTTTCACTCTCCGCGTCGAATTCTAATTCTTCGTTAAGCTCGCGTTTCAACCGTTCCGCTTCGTGGATGAACTCGTGACGCACCCGAGAGCGTTCCTCATCCAACAACCAAACTTCGCGCAAATCAGGGTATTTTTCCCACAATCTATCGCGCAGCCACTGTGCCAAGCGCCAGTCGAAATCCTCTCCCCCAAACTGATTATAACGGCTGAGTTCGTGCACGTCAAACTGCACGTTACCGAGCGTCGGCGCGGCGCGGTCTTCCGCCCATCGTAACTGCACCAGCGTTAAATCAAGCGTACCGCCGCCGATGTCGTAGACCAACACCAGCGGCGCGTTGTCGATAGCCAATTGCCGCCTGTCCATCGAGAACTGCAAATCCTTAGAGAGAAAAGCCAACAGCGCGGCGACCGGCTCGCTGATGAGCAACTGCGAGGTGTTTCGCGCCAGTTCTGGCAATCTAAGTTGCTCACAGGCGTCGCGTACTGCCAATACGGTGTCGCGGCGTTGGTTGGTGGTGAAACTAGCCGGTACGGTGACGGTTAATTCAGTTTTGCTATCGATGTAGCGGTCTCTGATCTGATTCAAAACGTGAGCCAAATACAGTGCGGATACCTCCGCGGGGGTCCGCCCAACTGGTAATACAACTTCGCGGCCCATCAGCCGCTTTACAGCGCGCACGAAACGACTCAGGTCTAGTTGTGGGCCTAATTCTAGGGCTTGCCGTCCCACTATGGGGTCACTGTCTGCGGGGAAGAACGCGCACGAAGGGAGAAAATTTCCGCCATCAATTTGTAATATCTCCGCTTCGATGGTGTGTGGGGCGATGCCTGCATAGGCGCGGGCGATCAGCGTAGTAGTTGTGCCTAAATCTATGCCTAATGCGTTCACTAATGCCTCCAATGTAAGTTTTGCCAAAAGCATAATTATAACTCAGTTTGCTTTAATAAACGAATCCTTACGGTTTCTGTACTTTGTTCGCGAAGGTATATGGTTGCTTAAAAGCGCGTAATACTCTATAATTTACCTAAGTGCTCTTGGCGATTGACTTACTTCCGCTTAAGGAGGGATAGAGAGATGGAATTCAAACTACTATGTCGGAATATTGGACTAGGATTGGTTATGATTGCGCTATTAGGGACAATCGGTTGTCAAACCGCGCCGGTGGTTCCTATGCCGACTAACACGCTGGTTGTACCAGCAGCCTCTTTTACCCCATCCCCTACCGCGCCGTCACAATTGCCTACGGTTACACCAACTACGCGAATTTTGCCTACAAAGACGGCGGCTCCGCAAGTTCGTGCTACTTCCACCGAAATGGAAGTAGCGGCACAGGCAGTTCCCGCCGAACGCGCGATGCTCCCCACTCCCGCCGCGCCGCCTTTCTCTGTTTTCAGCAATATCGCGCTGCGTCCGATGGCGGCGACAGGGCGCGATCCTGTCGCTTTAGCTATGCTGGCGGGACGATTGTACGTTGCCTGTCGTACTACCAACAATGTGCTGGTCATCGAAGATGGCGCGGTGACGGGAAGTGTTCCGGTGGGCAAATGGCCTGCCGCTTTGGTAGTCGATTCGAATAAATCGCGCCTCTACGTCGCCAATCAGGGAGATGATACCGTGAGTGTCATCGAGAATGACCGCGTTGTGCATACAATTGCGACAGAGGAAGAACCCGCCGCGTTGGTTTTGTTGAACGATAAACTGTACGTCGGGTCATATTTCAGTAGCATCATCGTCGCGTATGACGCGGAGAACTGGGAACCACTTGAGCAGATCGAACTGGATGGTGGTGGTATTCTCGTGATGAGCACCGACGCGAAACGCATCTACGCTGGTATGTATGGTAAAACTTTCATTCTCGACCCCGCGCCGCTGGCAGTGCGCGAAGTGGTGGAATCGAATAACTATCGAACTTTGGGTATAAACGCCCAACTTGGACGACTTTACATCAATAATTACGAATCTGAAACCAATACTCAGAGTTTGGTCGCGCTGGATAGTGAAACGGGAGAGATGATCGTTAGCGCAGAAATAGGGGGGGATTCTCGTGGCATGGCGGTGAATGAGCGTGATGGGCGCATCTATGTCACCAGTTCGTTCAAAAACGCGGTCTATGTCCTCGATGGCATAAATCACCGAACTTTGTTCTCTGTGACTGTAGGATTGCGCCCCGAAACCGCGCTGGTGGACGAAGCTACAAACCGCGTCTATGTGGCTAACGGTAAGAGTCATAACGTTGTAGTGCTGGACGGCGAACGCGGAGATATTCTGAACACAATTCCGCTGACCATGCTGCCGCAGCAAATGGCGTTGAATGAACGAACCGGGCGTGTCTATGTCCCAAACGCCAGCACCAATAGCCTTTTCATTCTGGAGGGTGAAAAAATAATCGCGGAGGTTCCCGTCGGTATTCACCCCAGCGATGTCGCAGTGGACGGGAGCACCGGAAATATTTATGTGGTGAATTATGTAAGCGAGAACGCGACGGTGCTCGATGGAAATACCCATCAGACTATTACGACCGTTCCGCTAAATCGCGCCCCTGAAGGCGCGATGGTAGACGAGGAACGGCGGCGCGTCTATGTGGGGAACGTGATGCTCGATGCCGATACGCACGATATTCTGCACCGCGTGAACGTGCCTGATATCTATCAAGGTGAACAGCCTCCGCAGAAGATCGTTTTGGGTAATGATTTGTTGTATATTATGAGCT
>CAZSIG010000467.1:0-3622 GCA_964606195.1 uncultured Anaerolineales bacterium | reverse complement strand
TGTAAGTCCTAAAATAGTAAGAGGAGCGGGTTTGACTTATGGAGACGATGACTATAACTTTAGAATTGACGCCTGAGTTAGCAAGGGAACTTCAGCCGTATCAAGATGACCTAGTCGCGGTTATTCAAGTAGGTCTGAGGCAAATTAAGATGCAGACGATGTTGGCATTGTACCAAAAAGGAACTATCTCCTTATGGAAAGCGGCGCGAATGGCTGGAGTGTCATTACGAGAGATGATAGAATTCGCGGCGGCGCAAGGAATCCAACCTGATTGTGATGAGGAGACTATTGCAGAGGAATTGGCTTGTCTATCATAAGCGATATAGTGAAAACGTTACAGGGAAGAGTAATTAAAGAGGGCGCGGCGCGGGGCACCGCGTTGGTATCCACAGAACCTATTGGCTTTCTGGGAGGCATAGACCCGCAGACAGGAATCGTGACTGAGCGCGGGCATGAGCTAGAGGGGAAATGCGTCGCGGGGCGCGTGTTGGTTTTTCCATCCGGAAAAGGGAGCACCGTTGGGTCGTATACGATGTACAGAATGGCGAAGAACGGTGTCGCCCCCGCGGCAATTATCAACGCGCAGAGCGAGGCGATTGTCGCGGTGGGCGCAATCATCTCGGAAATCCCAATGGTGGATGAAATCGAAGTGAGCGAGATTACGACGGGAGACGCGTTGGAGATTAGCGGTGGCGAAGTGCGCGTACTATAATTGATAGGTTGGTAAATCTTTGCCACTAATTTCACGAATTTACACTAATTTTTAAGTAATGGTAAAGAGGTGAGTGATAGGGAAAAGTAATTCGCTAATTTAACCACTAAGAGCACCAAGAACACTAAAGAGGTTTCTGTCAATGATACTCATACGCGGTCAAAAATTATCATACGGAGTAAGAATTGTCTTGGTGTTCTTTGTGCCCTTTGTGGTTGCATTATAATCATTTTAACTATCACTTAACTAATTTTCTGGAGACAGCTCGCGAAAGCAAAGTCATCGCGTTTCACGCATCACGTTTTATGCTATGGAACTGATTTTTCTCAAGTTAGGTGGGTCGTTGATAACCGATAAGACCGAGACCGCGACGGCGCGAGAAAGGGTGATTCGCCGCGCCGCGCAGGAGGTGCGGCGGGCGTTTTTAGCCCGACATGATTTACAGTTGTTAATCGGGCACGGCAGCGGCTCGTTCGGGCACGTCGCGGCGAAACATTGGCGTTTTGCGGGTGGGCAGCGGCGCGCTGGGGATTACGTGTTGAACGAGAATGAACTGAGATGGGGATACGCGCACATCGGCGCGGCGGCGGCGCGGCTCAATCGCATCGTGACCGATATTTTTTTGGAGGAAGGGGTACCGGTCGCGACGATACAACCATCGGCATCGGCGTGGTGCCGCGATGGCGAGATTGTGGAGTTGGCTACTCACACCGTCGAAAACGCATTGGCGCGGCGAATTGTGCCGTTGGTTTACGGGGATGTGGCGCAAGATGAGGTGAAGGGCGCGACGATTATCTCCACCGAGCATATTTTTACGTATCTGGCGCGACATCTCCACCCGACGCGTATAGTGCTGGCGGGGATTGTGGCGGGGGTTTTTGACCGTAATCCGATGCAGGACGCCACCGCGCGATTGATTCCGAAAATCACGCCGCATAACTACGCGGAGATAGAGACCGCGCTGACTGGCTCTCATGGCATTGACGTAACCGGCGGCATGTGGTCGAAGGTGCAGATGATGTACCGCTTGATACAGGAGTTGCCGCATGTCCGCGTACAGATAATCTCCGGCGCGGAGCGCGGTTTGATGGAGCGAGTTTTAACGAACGAGGATGATAAAAGTGGAACAATAATAGTCGATAATCCAACGTATAAAATTAAGCTACAAGAAATAAAGGAGAGACAAAGTATGTCTGATAATCAAGAAGCGGAGCGCAACGAAGCAGACTCCGCGCCGCCTAAGAGGGAGGCGCGAAAATTACCGCGCGGTGAAGTGGTGATTTTTCAACAGTGGTGTAAGGGGTGTGGCATTTGCGTCGCGCTGTGTCCCCAAAAGGTTTTAGAGCTGAATTGTGATGGTCATTCCGAAGTAGTACATCCAGAACTATGTACCGCGTGCCGACAGTGCGAAGTACATTGTCCGGATTTGGCGATTACCGTCTGGCGCATCGGTGAGAATAAATCCAAGAGGAGCGAGTGAGTATGGAAGAACAATTTATGCAGGGGAACGAGGCTTGCGTAGAGGGCGCGTTGATCGCGGGGTGTAATTTCTTCGGGGGTTACCCGATTACTCCCGCGTCTGACATCGCGGAGCTTATGTCGGTGAGATTGCCGCAGAAGAAGGGGAAGTTCATTCAGATGGAGGATGAAATCGCGTCTATGGCGGCGATTATCGGGGCGTCGGTGGGGGGCGCGAAGTCGATGACCGCGACCTCTGGACCGGGTTTTTCGCTGATGCAGGAGAATATCGGCTACGCGGTTATGACGGAGGTACCTTGTGTCATCGTGAATGTGCAGCGCAACGGTCCCAGCACCGGCTTGCCGACCGCGCCCGCACAGGGTGATGTGATGCAGGCGCGCTGGGGCACACATGGTGACCATCCGATTATCGCGCTGACCGCGTCGACGGTGCGCGGAGTGCTGAATATGACTATAGTCGCGTTCAATTTTTCTGAGAAATATCGCACGCCGGTGATTTTGCTGTTGGACGAAGTCGTGTCGCATTTGCGCGAAAAGGTCAAGGTGCCGAAACCGGAGAGTTTGACGATAATCGACCGCGAGATTCCAGAGGAACCGCCAGAGTGGTATCTGGCTTACAAGGCGGTATCGAATGACGTGCCGCCATTGGCGCCCTTCGGCACAGGGTATCGGTTTCACATGACCGGACTGCATCACGATGCCGCGGGGTATCCCACGACGCGCCTTGATGAGATAAATGCGTGGATAGAACGAGTCTATCGGAAGATAGATGGCAATCGGCGGGAGATATGTTTGTACAAAGAGTATAACACGGAGGATGCCGAGACCTTGCTCATTGCCTATGGCGTGATGGCGCGGACGGCGCGCGAGGCGATGAGATGGGCGCGGGCTAATGGTGAGGCGGTTGGCATGTTGGAATTATACACCTTATGGCCCTTTCCGGAGAAGATAGTGGAGCGGTTGAGCCGTAAGGTGCGCCGCATCATCGTCCCGGAGTTGAATCTGGGCCAGGTGGTGTTGGAAGTGGAAAGAGTATCATCGCAGCGCGGAGGTCAGATAGTGGCATTAAACCGCGCCAATGGGCAGTTGATTGCGCCACAAGAGATTGTGGAGGCGATTCACATGCCGTATCTGCGGTAATTGAAGGAGAATATGAACTATGAAATGGACGAAAGGAACGCGTTCACCGATACGTAAGTTTCTGCGCTGGAAGAAGAAATTTCCGACGGTGTGGTGCAAAGGGTGCAGTAATGGCATTGTGATGCAAGCCATCATTCGCGCCGTACAGAATATGGGGTATGACAAGGACGAAGTGGCGATGGTTTCGGGGATTGGCTGCGCGGGGCGAATGCCGGTCTACGTGGATTTCAATACCATGCACACGACGCATGGGCGGGCGTTGGCTTTTTCTACGGGCTTGAAGTTGGCGCG
>CAZSIG010000466.1:0-3630 GCA_964606195.1 uncultured Anaerolineales bacterium | reverse complement strand
GTAGTTTCCGCTACGAGGCATACAGCGCGGGGTTGGAGCCGCAGGGCGTTAATCCCTATACCACGCGCGTCATGGAGGAAATCGGCATAGACATCAGCGATCAATATTCCAAAGATGTCACTGAATACATGGGCAAAATGCACTTTGGTTATCTGATTACAGTGTGTACCAACGCGGAAGAAAATTGCCCGGCGAACTTTCCGAGCTTGGGACAGCGGCTGCACTGGCCATTTGATGACCCCGCGGCGGCAGAAGGTTCGGACGCCGAAGTGATGCAGAAATTTCGCGAGGTGCGCGATCAACTTGCCCAACGTGTAAAAGAGTGGGTGTCTGAGCAGGAAACCGCGTAACCCAAAAAGATAGGCTGAGCGGTGGCGGTCAAGGTGCGACGCACTTTCGAAGTGCGTCGCACCTTGTGTCTTTATGGCAACGCGATTTTGTTTTGGACGCGAATTAAGTTGCCAAGCCGCGTATAATCTGCTATAAATCCAAATGTTGGACACTGATATACACTAATAAACACTGATTTCTTTTGGCTCTTTAGGACTTCGCGGGGTCAGCTCAACACGCGGTTTATTTTTTGCCACTAATTACACTAATTGACACGAATAAGCAGAAAATTAGTGAAAATTCGTGCAATTAGTGGCAGATCTTTCCTTATGCCCCCCCGAAATCCCAAAGACCCATTTCTTTTATAAAAACCACTAAATCAGTGAAAATCTGTGCCAATCAGTATCCCATCATATCCTTGATGGTTACAAAAAGGAGCGATCATTGAGTGAATTGAGCTATAGACAAATCTTAGTCGGCAAGCATACGAGCGGAATGAGGGGATTAGACGAGATATTCGCGGAGTTGTACGCCGCGCCGCGTGAACCTCAAGAGGAGCTTATCGCGGAGTTAGTGGCGCGTGCCAAACGGCACAATTACATTCCCCCGCGAGCGGAAAGTGATTTCGGCGCGGCGTTGCTGCGTGAATACCGCGAATTTTACGAAGAACAGAAAACGGGAACGCGCAAACCGCAGCCCCAACAAGAGACCTGGCGCGGTATTCCTCGCGAGCAAATTCCCTGGTACCCGCTGATTGACAACTGCGATTGTGACGGCTGCGGAGAGTGCATCGTATTTTGTCCACACAATGTATTTGGCTGGCACGAGGATAAGGCTACGGTCAAAAATCCGTTCAATTGCATTGTGGGGTGCAGCATGTGCGTAGATCACTGCCCGCTGCATCTCATCAGTTTCCCCCCGCGCAGTATGCTCGACGACTTGGCGAAGCATAGACGATAGCGCCAGTTTTATTTGGCTCTACGCGGATTTGTGGGGTAGGGCAGGTTTCCATACCTGCCGTTGGGGGTGATAATGATCTAGAACGGCGGCTAAGAAAGCCGCCCTACGTCGGCATTACGCACGGCGTGGTAGCTTATCATAATCTCCCCCACGAATCTGAGTTGACCCTTTTATTTCTAGCGCAGAGGGCACAGAGAGCGCGGAGTTTTTTATATCTCTTTTACGGGACTTACGCAAATTCAGAATAATTTTACCGCCGAGGGCGCGGAGTGCGCCGAGTTTTCTGGATAGTTTTCTATCGCGCCGCGAGCGTGGCTTTTAATGAATACTTATGACTGAGTATGATAGATACAAAAAAATCTTTCCTGTAAATCTCCGCGTCCTCTGCGCTCTCGGCGGTAAATTACTACGTGGTTCGCGTAGATCCAGATTACAAAAGGAGAAAAATCATGAAAATATTAGTTTACGGTGCGGGACCGCTGGGCAGCCTCTTCGCGGCGCGCTTGCACGTGGGCGGGCACGACGTTTCCATTCTGGCGCGGGGACAGCGGCTGGCTGACCTGCGCGAATATGGCATCGTGCTGGAAGATGTGCATACCAAGCGGCGAACGGTGACGCGCGTCGACGCGGTCGCGGAACTCGCGCCCGCTGACGAGTACGACTTGGTATTGGTTATCATGCGCAAGAACAACGCGTTGGGCATCCTGCCAATTTTGGCGGCTAACGGGCGTACGCCGAACATCCTGTTTTTGATGAACAACGCCGCGGGCCCCGCCGCCCTGATCAATGCACTGGGCAGTGACCGCGTGCTGATGGGCTTTCCGATGGCGGCGGGCTACATCGAGGGACACGTGGTACACTGCCTCGCGGCGACGGCGAATAATCAAGTTGCCATCCCGCTCGGCGAAGCTGACGGACGCATCAGGACACGAACGCGGCAGGTCGCGGCGGCGCTAGAGCGTATGCCCAGTTATCGCGTCGAGCTTCAGCCGAATATGGACGCCTGGCTCAAGACACACGTTGCGCTCATCAGTCCCATCGCCAACGCGCTCTATCTGGCGGGCGGCGATCACCGGCGGCTGGCGCGGACGCGCGATGGCATAGCACTATTTATTCGCGCCGTCCGCGAAGGCATTCAAGTGCTTCGCGCCCTCGATATTCCCGTCATTCCCGCGAAGTTACGCGTCTTCGCGTGGATACCCGAGCCGCTGCTGGTGCTCTGGCTGCGCGGCTTGTTCGCTTCGGAACAGGCGGAGGTCACGATGGCGCGGCACGCCAACGCCGCGCGCGATGAGATGCAGCAGCTCGCCGACGAATTTCGCGCCCTCGCGGCGCAAACCTTCATCTCCACTCCCGCGCTAGACCGTCTGCGAAATTACATCGATCCTCAAACGCCGCCGCTCCCCGAGGGCAGCGCGGAGATGCCACTCGATTGGCGCGGCGTGGGTGTGGGCTGCGCGGTGTTGGCGGGCTTGCTGGCGGTGCTGCTGGTTATTCTGGGGGTTAGGCGCGATCGGTGAAGGTGCGTCGCACCTGCACCGCCGTGTGTTTAATTTTTGTTATTCGCGAAGTTTGGGTTATAATTATTTTATCTTTTTATAACAAACGGGCGCAATGAGATTGTCCCCTGTGTTGCGCGATTACAGGGCGGTATCCCCCATACCGCTGCTGGCGCAATGGGGATACCGCCCTATTTAATGGAATAAGGCTTAGAGCGCATCTGTACCTGCGCTCTAAGCCCCCGTCCCCGGGGGCGTTTAGGAATAGCGCGATGCTTTGAGCTAGACGCCCCCGCGACGGGGGCTTGGAGCTATCTGGTATGTGCCTCCGCGCTTGAAATTTACGTTGCCCTAAAATTAAGGAATGGCGCGTAAATAACTTGGGCATTTGGCACGGTCAGCGCAGGCGTCAAGCCTGCGGCTACTGTAGGCGCACCCTTTACGGGTGCGTTTAGGTAGGGCGGTATCCCCATACCGCCGCTGGCGCGATGAGATTGCGCCTTGTGTTGCGCGATGGATTGCGCCCTATTTAATGGAATAAGAAGGATAATTCATGGTTCATTTACGAGATGTTGCTAGTGAGGATTTTGTATTGTTACACGCCGACCAAACCGCGGTGCTGGCAAAGCGGACGGTCAGGCGGCTGAAGCCGAGCCACGTCGTGGTGCGGCGCAGGGAAGGAGACGCGGTTTATCATTACCTCTACACCAAACGGGAATTCCTCGACCGCCTGAGATATGCCCCCGACGAGCAGCCGCTCAGCGACGCGTTGGTGCTGCACGAATGGTCCGCCACGCCCGCCCTGGACAGCTACCAGAACGCCGAGACCGCGCCGCCGCGC
>CAZSIG010000465.1:0-3636 GCA_964606195.1 uncultured Anaerolineales bacterium | reverse complement strand
ACCATGTTCGCCGATGAAAACCGCGCAGGTTATCTGAGTTGGTCACAAATCAAGACGCTGGAGCGCGGCGGCATGGAAATCGGTTCACACGGCTTAAATCATGTGGAACTGCGCGGGCAATCGGTGGATTACGTTATCTGGCAGATTTTGGGATCCAAAGAGGCGTTGGACATGCGATTGCCCGAAGAAACGCGGTTTTTCTGTTATCCTGCCGGCAAATATGACCAACAGGTAATAGATTTGCTACACTCCGCGCACTATTGGGGCGCGGTGACGACTCAACAAGGGATAACACAGGCATCAGGAAGTATTTTTGAATTACGCCGAATTCGTATGAACGGTGATGACGGCGTCGCGGGATTAGCCGCTAAGTTGGAATTGGATTGGGAGGATATAGAGAATGGCGCGAATTGATGAGGGCTTGCTAAAAAGGTTGCAAAATGACCCGTTTGACCGCGCACATCTGCTGGTCAAAACCAACGACATGGAAAATCTGGAGAATTCGCTACAAACAAGAGGGGTCAGGGTGCGGAAACGGTGGGGACAACTCAGCGCGGTAGAGATAGACAGCATCAACGCGGACGCGCTGGGATTATTGGAGCACCCCGATGTGATGGAAATAAATGAGATGCCCAAAATTGACGAAGATTTGTTGGAAGAATTTGACGAAGACCCACACGAAACCGCGCAGTTGATCATTCGCGCCAAAGATATGGGTAGTTTGAGCGAAGAGTTACAAACACGCGGCATTAAAGTCAAGCGCGAACATAAACTCATAAACGCCCTATCCATAGAGTGTACCGGCGCGGAGGCGATTGGGCTTTTGGAAAACCCCAATGTGGCTAAAATAGAGGAAGACCGCGCAGTGCGCGGTTTGTGAGAAAATTTTGGGAAGTGACAGAGTAATAGAGTTTGCTCCACGAACAACCTCCCGCAGGTTTGGAAAGAGAAATTAAACCTGCGGGAGGTTTGGGTAGCGCGGTTGGTACTTTGAGCCAGCCCTAAAAAAGGTAGTGAGGTGTAACCAATATGGCTGATGGAAAAATAGTTCGTTCTTTACATGCTGAAATGGCGACGCGCAGCAGCGATGAGCCGATGCGCATCATCGTCAAATTCAGCAAAGGGAAGAGAAAAACCAGGGGGATCGTTAGGGGTGTTAGAGCGCAACAAGACTTGGGTAAGCAGGAGTTGCTCAACGCGTCGGTGGTGGAGGCAACTGCTGAAGGGATTGAGGAACTCAGCGCGGACCCCGATGTGGAGAAAATATGGCCTGACCTGCCGGTCTACGCCTGTCTCGATAACTCGGTGCCGCGCATCGGCGCGCCTGATGTTTGGGATCTAGGATACACCGGGCGCGGCGTCAAGGTCGCGGTGATGGATACCGGCGTCGATCCCGCGCACCCCGATTTCGCCGGACGCCTTGCTGCCACGAAAGACTTCACTGGCGAAGGATATACTGACAACAACGGGCATGGTACGCACGTCGCGGGCGCGCTGTGTGGCAGCGGCGCGGCGAGCAACGGCTTGTATCGCGGCGTCGCTCCCGATGCCAGCTTGATCGCCGCGAAGGTGCTCAAACATGATAGTTCGGGAATGATGAGCAACGTAATCGCGGGCCTGGAGTGGGCTATCGAGCAGGGGGCGCGAATTATCAATCTCTCGTTGGGAGGAAAGGGACCGGCAGATGGCGATGACGCACTCTCTGATGCGTGCAACGCGATTGTTCGCGACTACGGCATTGTCGTCTGTGCCGCGGCGGGTAATTTCGGCCCCGCGTTATGGAGTGTAGGACCGCCCGGCGCGGCATCTGAGGTAATCACCGTCGGTGCGGCGACTGACGAGGACACCGTCGCGATATTCTCATCGCGCGGTCCGGTCGGCACAGATGATAATCCCCAAATTAAACCAGATATTCTCTTTCCCGGCACCGATGTGATCTCCTGTCGCGCTAGTAATATCCAGTTCGGCGAGCCGCTTAACGAGTGGTACACCAGGTCACAAGGCACGAGTATGGCGACACCGTACGCGGCGGGGACTGCCGCGCTGATGCTGCAAGCCAATCCTAACTTGTCTCCGCGGCAAATCAAGGAACTGCTCATGCGCACCGCGCTTAATCTGGGGGTTAGGGCTTATGAGCAAGGCGCGGGGCGCGCCGACTTGGGCAAGGCGTTTATGTCCCTGTCCGCTATTCCCACCCCCTCCGCGTCACCTACTGAGCCGCAGCCCGAAACGCCGCAACCTCAACCAACACATCCTCAGCCGGAATCCCCTCAACCTCAACCCGAAGCACCATCGGAGCCGAGTTCGTCTCCGGCTCTCTCACAAATTGGGCGCGCGGGTTGTAGTAGCGGAGTTGTTCAAGCTATCACTTTTATGCTACGTCCTTTGATAGATTAGTCGCTTGGTAATGAGGAAAAAGATTCTAATCGTCGGCGCGGGCGCCATCGGCTGTTTGGTCGGGGGCAAGCTCGCCCGCAGCGGTCAAGATGTTACGTTACTAGGCCGCGCTCGTTTGATGGATACAATTAGCGAGCGCGGTTTGGTTATTAAGAGCGAAGATGAAGTTGTTCAGGTTGCCGACTTGATAACTATGACCGCGCCGCCCGATGATCAAACTTATGATCTGATTATCTTCACGGTCAAGGCTTACGACACCGCCACCGCCGCGCAGGCAGTCGTGCCTAATTGCGCGCCGCGAACTGCCGCACTTTCATTACAAAACGGCGTGGGCAACGAGGAGACTTTACGGCGTGTTCTCGGTGACGCGGTGGAAATTCTTGCCGGGACGATCACCATCTCCGCGCAGTTCTCCAGCGATAATGTGTTGGAGATGCGTACAACTAAGGGGGGCATCGGCATCGCATCGGTGCAAGGCCGTTATGGGGATAACGTCCTATCAACTCCATCTCCATCAGGACGCAATCCCCATTGCGTCATCGAAACTGTAGAGCTATTTCGCGCCGCGGGGTTCGAGACACGCGGTTACAAAGATTACCGAGCGATGAAATGGTCTAAACTGTTATTGAACATGATAGCCAATGCAACCTGCGCGATATTAGATATGCCGCCGGAGCAGGTAATGGCGGACGAACAACTTTTTGCGCTGGAGCGTGACGCGTTTCGTGAGGCCTTGCGCGTGATGCGCGCCGCGAAAATTCGTCCTGTTGCGCTTCCCGGCTATCCAGTGCCGTTATTGGCTTGGTTAATTGACATTTTACCACTCGCATTGCTCAAACCACTGCGGGGGCGCGTCGTGGGGGGACGCGGGGGCAAGATGCCATCGCTGCACATAGATTTAGCGCGCCGTCTCGCCGCGCCGCTGGTCGTCGATAAATTGCTATCGGAGGTCGAATATCTCAACGGTGCGGTGGTGCGGCTGGCTGATGAATTGGGCGTGTCTGCGCCCGTCAACCGCGCTATCTACGTCACTCTGAGCAATATCTTGCATGGTGTGGAGAGATGGGAGATCTATCGCGGTAAGCCGCAATGGTTGCTGGATAACGTGGCGCGAAATTTAACTAGCTGAGCGCTTCAGCTATGTTTATAACGCTCTCGTTGCTATGCGCGCTAATCTATGATATAATAGGACTTACGCAGATTCAAAAAGATTTACCGCCGAGGGCGCGGAGAACGCGG
>CAZSIG010000464.1:0-3656 GCA_964606195.1 uncultured Anaerolineales bacterium | reverse complement strand
TCCTGGATTACTCTTTTGACTCACCAGTGTACCCGATTTTTTAAAAGGGAACAACTCTAATATCCCAGAGTCCGGCTACGATCTGAGTTTCTCTCAGGTCAAGCCTACCAACCAACACAATGACCGGGATGGCCCTAATTATGGAATGTGAAAATCATCTTTGCAATTTAAATATCAGCGAAAGATGAGATATATAGCATATAGATTTCCAAACGAGCCGCGAGCTTTTGAACCTCTTGAAGCAGAGATCGTCTTTACATTTATATACTGTAACAGTTCGCTTCGCTTGAAAATTTGTTCAGATGCAGAGCCAAATTCTGCAAACAGAATACGCCTGATTACCGGTGTAAAATCATGTTCTTTCATCAGTTGTTACTCCAGAGCCCCAAATTCTAGTTGTGCAGAAGTAGTGCGATGTTTTTGAGAGTGAAAATTCTTTCGCGGAGGCTTAAGCTTTTCGCCATTGTAGACTGTTCTTATCCCTACTCGGCGCAATCCTATCTTGACATACTCCTCTTCAAGTTCAATATCGATGGAAGCTCTTCCCATCCTTTTCGCGACGGCACAAGTAGTGAATGTTCCCGCGAAGGGATCTAATACCATATCTCCGAGGTTACTACTAGCCGCGATGATCCGCTCAAGTAAAGATTCTGGTTTTTGTGATGGGTGTTTTTCATACTCTGCCATGCGATAACGAACTCGCGGGAGATACCAGACGTTACCCGGCACCTTCTTAGTGTTGTATGGTTTTGGGGGGTCTTTACGATAATCAATCAGCTTCCTCCGCGCTCCTGTTCTCGCTTCAACAAGGATTTGGTCAGCATTAAAGATGTACTGATTAGGATCTTTAACACAGTGTAAAATTGGTTCATATAGTGAACCAAAATATCTCTTCGCTTGAACACCAGAGCTATCATAATACCAGACTACGCGGGAAAGAATGGTGACTTTCTTTCTAAGATATATGTCGATATAAGGCATACCTTGAGTACTCGCCATCACATAGATCGTTCCAGTTGTTTTTAGCTTTTGTATACAAAGATCAAGCCATTTTTGACACCACTCAATGTATGCTTCATCTGAAGGCCATTTATCAATAAAGTTAGCAAACCGTTTCCCAATATTGTATGGGGGATCAGCAAAGATGAGCTCAACACTGTTATCTGGTAACGTGGGTAAAACGGCTAAAGCATCTCCATAGTAAATAGCATGTTTACCTGAACTGTATTTTTCAAAATTCGCGTTATTCATGTGACTCTCCGCGTATTAAAAACGACCGCGCCCTTACCCCACAATCAACCCATGCAGCGTCCGCACCGCGCGCTCCATATCCTCCGCCGCCGCGATGAGGCTGATGCAGACCGCCGACGCGCCATGCACCGTGCCGATAACGTTAATCCCTTGCGCGCCCAACGTATTGAACACTACCCCCAACACTCCCGGCGTATGCAGCATCTCCTCGCCCACTACCGTCACGATGACCACCTCGTCCGACGCCCAGACGCGGTCGATGTCGTGCCGCGCCAACTCGTCGGCGAAGACCATCTCCAAATCGGTGATGACCTGCGCGGTGAACTGCTTCGGCACGATGAAGTAGATCGACTGCTCGGACGAGGCCTGTGTAATCATCGGAATGGTGCTGCCGGTAGCCGCCACCGCACCGAAGATGCGCGCCGCCACGTTGGGGATTTCCAGCATCCCGCGCCCCTCCAGCGTGATTAGCTGCAACTCCTGTAGCACACTGACCGCCTTGAGTACGCGGGCGGGATTCTCCGCCGTCTCCGCGCCGGTGCCGTCGCCCCCCGCCACCATGCGCGTGCCGGGGTTGGTGGGATTGAACGTGTTGCAGACGCGCAAGCCGATGCCCCGCTCGATGACCGGGCGAATCGTCTTGGGGTGCAGCACCTTCGCGCCGAAATAAGCCAACTCCGCCAACTCGTTGTATGTCAGTTCGGGGATAGTGCGCGCTTCTGACACCAGGCGCGGGTCAGAACTCATCACCCCGTCCACGTCAGACCAAATCCAGACCTCGTCGGCAGGCACCGTCGCGCCGATAATCGCCGCCGAATAATCGCTCCCCCCGCGCCCCAGGGTCGTCTGCACGCCCGCCGGCGTCGCGGCGATGAACCCGGTCACGATCGGCACTGCGCCGCGCGCCATCAGCGGCTCTAACACTTGCTGTGTGGCGCGCGTCGTCGCTTTGAAATCACACTTCGCGGCTTGAAATTGATCGTTGGTGACGATTAGCTGCGTCGCCTCCACGAACTGCGAGGGAATGTTCACCGATTCGAGCGCGGCAGCCAGCAGCCGCACGCTCATCCGCTCGCCCAATCCCGCCACCGCGTCGAGCGTGCGCGGTGATGCCTCGTGCAGCACCGCAATCGCCTCGCACAATTTCACAAAATCCGCGATGAGATGGTTAATGTTCTGTTTGACCTGATTGCGCCGCGCCGCGTCGGAGATGAGGTCATCGGCTATCTGATAATGCCGCTCGCGCAGCTCTTGCGCCGCCTGTTGCAGCGCCTGAATATCCCCCTGTACAGCGCGGTCCGCGCTGTCGAGCAGCAGGTTCGTCACGCCAGACAGCGCGGAGATAACCACTACCAAACGCCCCCATTCCGCGCGTGTCTCCTGCACGATATTGACCACCTGCCCCATCGCCGCGGTGGTGCCGACCGAAGTTCCGCCGAATTTCATCACCAAAGTTCGTTTCTGGCTCATTTTCCTTCCTCCTAATTTGTAACTTTTGAGGACACTGATACACACAGATTTTCACTGATTTGTTTAATATAAAATCGCCGCGCAATGCACGACGGCTTAATGTGCCTCGTACTGCGCGGCGTCCTTGACGCGCTTATATGCGCTCGTCTACCTGGTGGTTTGTGCTAATTGTATCAAAAAATCTGTAAAATCAACCAAGTCGCGTTGTAAGGAATCATAACAGCCGCGCACCCCCGCGACCAATTCCTGTAACCTACTGGGGCGCAAGTTGAACGCATACACATTCCGCACTATATGTCGAAATCCGCGATAATCGTCCAAACAATAACGGGTGTTGCGCGTGATAATCGCGGGGCGTACTCCGGGCACCTCCGCTGACATCTGAATCAGCAACTCGCGATGCCATTCCGCGCCTTTGGGTACAGCTCCATCTATTTCCGTCGCAATCATCTGCAGGATCCGTTCCGCGCCGGAGTAAAAGCCATGCAAATCGAGCGCTACGCTCCCCAAATAATCATCATCTCCAGTCTTTCGCGCCTTGTCCATCAACCGCTCTGCGCGATTGACCACGAGTTCTAAATCTTTCAATTCTTCTTGAATTCGTCCGATTAAAGCTGCCCTGCTCATATCTCCACTCCTTCGCGGTCTATCGCCGCGCGTAAAGATGGTTTGGCGTATTCCGCTTCTACCAAATCTATCGAGATGGTGGGGTCAATGTCGAGCAGTTGCGAGACCGCGCGGTAGTATTGGCGTTCGTCTATGCCCCACACCGCGAGGTCTACGTCTGAGCGTTCGTGAAAAGTGGCACCATCAAGCACCAACGACCCGAAAACGGCCACGCGCGCCGCACCGAATTGCTCTTTTAACAACTTCGCCGCGCGCCGCGCCACTGTCCACGCGCGCTCTCGCCGCGCACGTAAAGCCGCGCGCTGTTC
>CAZSIG010000463.1:0-3659 GCA_964606195.1 uncultured Anaerolineales bacterium | reverse complement strand
ATATAATTACTTACCCGTCCAAAATTTTATTTGGGAACAAGTCTATTCATTAAAAATTGTTTTGGCTATGCAGATATAACTTTACTTTCAAGTCTCCGCGTTCTCCGTGTGCTCGGCGGTAAAGTTATACTGAACACTTGCGTAAGTTCTACTAATTATAAACAACACGTTACATTCGCGCAATTCATTGAGGAACAGACGCGGCGCGCCTGCTACCATCATTATCATGGTCATAAAAAGCTTCCTTCAAAATATTGAAAGTCATATTCGCGGCGCGATAAGGAACTACTCCGGAAATAGGCGCAATGGAGATTGCACCCTGTACAATACGTCAGAGCGCAATCTCTATACCGCCGCTACCGCGCCGCGATGATTTTCGTTTATTGGTTGAGAATTAGGCTCATAGAAACTATCTCGAAAGCTCTGCATTCTCCGCGCCCGCGGCAGTAAAATTTGCTGAAAGTACGTGAATCTTAGAATAGTCCTATAAGGAGACACAATGCCGCAATTGATTAAAGGTGGAAAGTGGGTTTTCGGATGGGTAGTCATCGACGCGCAGGGCACGGTGACTATTCCGCCGCAAGCCGCGCGTGAGTACGGTTTTTACGCCGGGGATGAGGTGGTTTTTACGCCCGGCAGTCGCGCCTCCGGCGGATTTGGGTTAAGTAAAGAAAACCTGCTTGAAGCAACGCCGATACAGTTGCGCATTATCGAATGGGGACGCATCGACGCGGAGAAAAGAGTTCTTGTACCATCAGAAATCGGCGCGCTCCCAGGTGCTCGATTATTAGTTGTGCGCGGCAGCGGGCGCGCGTTGGGATTCTTGCAACGCGGGCGTATCTACGAAGAGGCGTTAAACCATTCGAATATCGCGGTATTCGCCTAGAACTAAAATTCGAGCGTTTAGCTCTCAGCATTCAGCTATCAGCGCCTTAATCAATCGGGCAAATCATCGAACATTTGCATCATGCCCTGCCGATATTCGCGAAAGGCAGTCTGCCCCGCGGGGGTAAGGCATAGCATGGTGTGTGGTCTTTTATCCACGAAATCCTTTTCCACCTCAAGGTAGCCCGCGTCTTCCAGCTTGCTCATGTGCGACGACAGGTTGCCGTGCGTCAAACCGGTTTGATTCTTGATGAAGAGAAAATCCGCGCTTTCGACGACGTATAGCAAGGCAAGGATCATCAATCGCGCTGGTTCGTGAATCAGCCGGTCAATCTCCGCGATAGGTTGTAGAGTTTCGTTACTTACCTCGTCAGTTGACATCGGTTATCTCCTTAGACGGTAGAGGGTAATCGTGCAGGAGTCGGAGCAGCAACACTATTCCCCAAAGCAGTACCGCGCCTCCCAGCAAGATAACGTACCAAGTGGCTGGAATGTTGAATAAGTATCCTCCACCAAAAGCAGCTAGAATCAATAGCGCGTAGCCATAGAGGCGCGTAATCCTTGATAGGAGCGCACCTATGCCAGCGCACACCGCGCATACTACTCCGATGCCAAGCGCGAGATACTTTCTTAGCCAGAGGTGTACTTCTGTGGGAAGCGCCTCGTACCTCAGGCAGAAGATTACCCCAACTACTAATGTGAGAGTGAGAACAAAAAATAGTATCACCCCGATGTACGATATTCCCGCTTTTCTTTCCGCGTCGAATGCGCTGTGACCGATACGCGGTATGGTGATACGTTCTTTGGCGGATTTCATCAATAGTGCGGGCATCCATGCCCAGCTAGCGACCATACCTACGTTGTCGGTAACTAAGCTAATACCGAAAGCTAAAATGGTTAGCCCCAAAAAGATATCTATTAAGCCATCGCGGTGATAAAATGTGTAGGCATCTTGCGCCAATTTTTTCGTATGAACATCAGTAGACATAATTAACCTCCAGATGATGTTTTTTGTTTTGCTATATTTCCCGTGTTTTCAATCGAAGTAGGACCGCCAAGCGCGACGTTCTAATTCTTTTAGGACTTACGCAACTTCACATTAAATCTGCGCGAGCGGGTTATAAATGACTACTAATGAATGCCAATGAACGCGGGCGGAGACTTCCGAAGTTTTCCGAAACTTCGGAAGTCTGAAATCTGCGTAAGTCCTATCTTTTAAGTTAATGTTCTGTGCCATGTTAAAGCTCCTCCGCGGGCAGCGGGTGATCGCGCAGAAAGCGGATGAACAATACCGCGCCGATAGTTATCATCACCATCGCGGAAATTATGAAAGGCAGCAAGAATGAGATAGGCGATTTGGTGTTCTGTATCAGCATGAAACCAAGGGGAACAGGTAACGCGTATAACACTCCGTAGATATAGAACCTCCCGACATTGAGAAAATACGCACCTAATCCAAAGACGATGATAGATTGTGCCACCCAGATATACGCGGCGAGGGGTAACCCGCCTGCCGTGCTTGAATTCCCCGTAGTTCGCAGGACAAACATGACGATACCTAACAATACCGCGATGGAGAGCGCCACGCGGACCTTGTTAATACGAGCTTTTCGCCGCGTTCCGAATTTGACCAGACCTATGCGCGGCGTCGTGATGAACTTCTTACCCGCCCAAAAACCCAAGCAAACCAACCCGTCTGCCGCTAAAAATGTGACCAAAATCCATCCTATCTCAGAAGTTGTAGGTTTCATCGCGCCAAGTACGGGACCAAATCCCATGACCAAGAGCAACGCGCCCAAAAACATATCCCATAACCCATCCTGAAAAATAGACCTGAATGCCTTGCGTTCTAAATCTTTCAAACTCATATTCTGTGACATAACAAACCTCCATATAAATCTAAAGTTTTTCTCACGAGGGGATGCTCCAGAAGCGAATGAGCAATCTCGCGCCGATGGTGATCATAATACCCGCGGAGACGAAGAATATGATCGATGAAATGCCTCCAAGCTCCGCGTTCATTTTTAACAAGGCGCGCCCCGAATGCGGTAGCGCGTATAGCACTCCGTACAGATACAACCGCTTCACGCCGGTGAAGTACGCGGCGAGGCTGAAAACAACAACACAAACAATTATCCACGCCAACACAGGTAAAACCGCTGGCAGTTTTACGCTGAGTACTAAACCAAATAGAGTTGCACCCAACACCAGCGCAGCGATGGTCGTCGCCGCTCTTTGTAACATGTCAGAATTGTGCGCCTCGCTGACTTTGATACGCCCTAATCGCGGCGCGGTGATATGCTTCTTGCCTGCCCCGAAGAGCAATATGACTAGCGGCAATAAAATTATACCCCCCCATCTCGATAAGCCACCGCGCATATCTTTCAATGCGATGGAGATGCCTATTACGAGCAGCAAGAGGCCAAGATACAAGTCCCATAAACCATCATGGAACACAGATCCCCAAGCTTTATGTTCAAGTTCTTCTAAATTAATGTTCTGCCTCACGGTGATTCTCCTTTAACTCACGTAGATTATTTTGTATCTCGAAATACTTTGTATCACAAAGTTATTTGCACATATTATACAACAGAATCGAGAAAAAGTCAAGTAGCACAATCTTAAAATTTCCCCTCGCGGTTTCTTGTAGCAAGTCTATCTCTATGGTATACTTGGAAAAGTAGCAATATTACGGGGGTATCGCGGTCTATAACGAGCCAGCCCCTGCCGCGCCAATCGAGCAAAAACTCGCGATAATCAAGTTGGTCAAAACG
>CAZSIG010000462.1:1361-3662 GCA_964606195.1 uncultured Anaerolineales bacterium | reverse complement strand
AGGGCTTTCTCAAAGTATAAACCGCGTAGTCAAAACTCTAGTAAACTTCTGTTCAAGGTGTCATGCTGAGCCCCCGGGCGGGGATAAACTACGCGAAGCATCTCGTTTGCGCTATAATTGTTACTTGTTGATTAGTGGGCATAAAATTAACGGGAAAACGAGACCCTTCGCTGCGCTCAGGGTGACATATAATCCCCACCGCGCGACTTTGAGAGAGGCTCTCTACCTGCGTAAGCCCAAAAAGGAGTCAATTATGAAACATTTTGATAGTCAGCAATTTGATATTCTGATCGTCGATGATGACCCGGAGAACGTTGCCCTGCTGGAGCGCGTCTTGAGTAGACAGGGCTATCGCACTCGCGCCCTATTGGACGGGAATCTGGTACGGAATGCCGCGTTGGAGATACAGCCCGACCTGATTCTTCTCGACATTTTGATGCCCGCGATCAGTGGGTACACCGTCTGCCGCCAGCTAAAAGCCGACGTACACACGCGCGACATTCCGGTATTGTTCATCAGCGCGCTCGCGGATCTCAAAGATAAGACTGAGGCTTTTGCCGCGGGGGGCGTGGACTATATCGTCAAGCCATTTGAGATACGGGAAGTATTGGCGCGCGTTAAGACGCATCTGAACTTGCGCGCGGCGCAGAGACAGTTGGAGATGCAAAACGCGCAGTTACAACAGGAAATTCGCGAACGCGTGCGCACGGAAGAGGCGCTGCGCGCGAGTGAAGCGCGATATCGCACGCTGTTCGAGCAGGCGAACGACGCGATCTTTCTGGAGAACGACGCGGATGAGATTCTGGACGTAAATCGGCGGGCGTGTGAATTGTTGGGCTATACGCGCCAAGAGTTGTTGACGATGAAGGTGCCAGATTTGCAAGCGCCAGAGGTGCGCGGGCAGGTCGGGCAGGTTATTAAGGATGAACTGGGGCGCGGCGGCGCGCCCTTCGAAACAGTTGATCTGCACCGCGACGGCACCCGCATTCCGGTTGAAGTTAGCACTTCATATCTGGGTGAAGGGACAGAGGGATTAGTAATCTCCATCGTACGCGACATCACCGAACGTAAACGGGCGGAACAGGCGTTACGCGCGAGCGAGGAGAAATGGCGCGGCGTTATCGAACAAGCCAGCGATGGGATTAGCCTGACGGATGCCGCGGGGATCATCATCGAGTGGAATCGGGGTCAGGAGCAAATCACGGGCATCAAGCGAGATGGCGCGTTGGGACGTCCGCTCTGGGATGTGCAATTTCAGTTAGCCCCCGCGGAGAAGCGCGATGCTGAGGTATTGGAATATAACCGCCAAAGATACATTGCCGCTGTTCAAACCGAGCAGGGGGATTGGTTTAACCAAACAATAGAGAATGAAATTCAACGACCGAATGGGGCGCGCCGTATCGTGCAAACTGTAGGTTTTCCGATTAGAACCGCGCAAGGGCTACTGTTGGGCGCGGTGATGCGTGATATTACCGAGAGCAAGCGCGCCGAAGAGGCGCTGCAAGAATCGGAGCGGCGGTTGGCGGACATCATCAATTTCTTGCCCGACGCGACTTTGGTGATCGATAAAGAGGGGGTAGTCATTGCCTGGAACCGCGCCATAGAAGAGATGACCGGCGTCGCGGCGCGAGATATGCTGGGCAAGGGCAATTATGAATATGCCCTCCCATTTTATGGCGAAAGACGGCCGATATTGATTGATTTGGTGCTGCGCCCGCGTGATGAAATCGAAGTGCAATACTCCCAAGTCAAAAGAGTAGGAGAAATATTGATAGCCGAGAATTACGTGCCCCTACCGCGCGGTGAGGAGCTACATCTTTGGGGCGCGGCAGCGGTGTTGTATGATTCAAAAGGCAATGTAGTGGGCGCCATAGAATCGATTCGCGATGTCACCGAGCGCGTGCGCGCCCAACGCGCCGCCGAAGCCGCGCAACACGCGGCGGAAGCGGCGAATCGTGCCAAGAGCACCTTTCTGGCAAACATGAGCCACGAGTTACGCACTCCGCTCAACGCGATTTTGGGGTTCAGCGAGTTGCTGGCGTATGATAGCAATCTCACCACTAACCAGCAGGAGAGCCTCGCGATTATTGGCAGAAGCGGGGAGCATTTGCTCGCGCTCATCAACGATGTGTTGGAATTCTCTAAAATCGAGGCGGGACGCGTCGAATTACAACCGGAGAATTTCGACCTGTGGTATATGCTGCTTGGTTTAGAAGAGATGTTTCGGCTCCGCGCCGCGCAGAAGGGGTTGGATCTCATCTTCGACCGCGCCGCCGATGTGCCGCAGTACATTTGCGCCGA
>CAZSIG010000462.1:0-1261 GCA_964606195.1 uncultured Anaerolineales bacterium | reverse complement strand
GGGGTGAGGGGAAAATCCGGCTACAATTTACCGTAATCGATACCGGTATGGGCATCGCGGCGGAGGAAATCAGTACGGTTTTCGACCCTTTCGCACAGACTGCCAGCGGGCGGCAAACGCAGCAGGGCACCGGATTAGGCGTTCCCATCAGCCGCCAGTACGTGCAGATGATGAAGGGCAACCTCGCGGTGCATAGCGAATTGAACGCGGGAAGCAGTTTCCAATTCGAGGTGCCGGTGCAGCTTGTGGAATCCGCGGAGGTGGATATCGCGTTGCCTCCCCGCCGCGTTGTTGGATTGGCAACGGGGCAGCCGAAGTATCGCGTGCTCATCGCCGAAGATGTAGAATCTAGCCGCAAGTTAATGGTCAAATTGTTGCACCCCTTGGGGTTCGCGGTACGCGAAGCCGCCGATGGGCGCGAGGCAATCGCGATTTGGGAGGAGTGGCAGCCGCACCTGATTTGGATGGATATTAGGATGCCGATTATGGACGGCTACGAGGCGACGCGGCGCATCAAAGCCGCGCCACGCAGCGCGGAGACCATCATCATCGCCCTGACCGCGGGGGCTTTCGAGGAGCAGCGCGCCGAAGTGCTGGCGGCGGGTTGCGACGATTTTCTGCGCAAGCCGTTCAAAGAGGCGGAACTTTTCGAACTGATGAGTAAACATCTCGGCGTGCGCTATATCTACGAAGACACCGCGTCGTCATTGGATGATAGCCAATCGGATGAAGAAGAGTTGTCTCCGGCAACCCTCGCCGCGCTGCCCGTGGATTTGTTGCGCGAATTGGAACAAGCTACTATACGCAGTCGCTCCGATGACATTGAGCGTCTCATCGAACGGATACGCACCTACGACGAGGTTGCGGCGGACACACTGGCGCGGTTGGCGGGCGAGTTTGAATATGAGAAGATATTGAACCTGATAGAACGACCTTGATTGAGCAATTTATCACAGAAACACAGAGAACACTGAGTTCTTTACAGGATTTACACAAATTCAGGTCGCGCGGCGCGGTGGGACTGGTTCAGTTGAGTTGGATATAGATCACGAATAACCCAAATGGCCAAATTACGCGAATTTTCTTTCTTTTTTATTCGGGCTATTCGTAAATTCGCGCCATTCGTGATTAAATCGCGGGGGATTTTTCAAAATCCAATTGAACTCAACCAGTGCCGGCGCGGTTTTAGTCAAGAAAATGGTAAGCTTTTTCGGCTCTACGCGGATTCGTGGGGTAGGGCAGGTTTCTTACCTGCCGTTTT
>CAZSIG010000461.1:0-3669 GCA_964606195.1 uncultured Anaerolineales bacterium | reverse complement strand
GATTTTCTATATTCCGAATTGCCTGCAACAACCGCGTCTTATTAGCTTCCGACTGTAACAAATACGCGGTCTCGTCAACTTCGGACACAACAGCTTCAACTTTCTCATTCTTGAACATATCACGTTCTTGCCTTTGCGTTAGCTTTGGTGATTTCCCGTCTTAACTGCGCGGCTACGCTTGGGTCTAAATCAGGCTCAGGTGAAATGACTTCGCGTTCTGCTAAGACGCGGTCAACTTCCTCCTCTGTCACAGGCTCTAATCTTTCCAAAAAAGCGTTGAAGTCTTTTCGTTGATTAGATATATCCTCTGCCGCGTGGCTCGTTAATACATACACAATCTTATCTTCTTTTCCCATTATGCCTCACGCCTCACGTTTCCTCTCTTCCACCGCGGCACCTCCGGCAGCAGCTTCTCAAACTCCGCGATTAGCCTCGCCTCATATTCCCCCGCGCCTCCCCAACCGCCGAGAAGTTGACCTCCTTGACCGCCTTCCAGAGCGTAATATCGCGAATGAGTTCCATAATCCGCTCGCGTTCCGTCTGGGGTGGCGCGAGAGGATACCAATGGGCGTCTCGCTCATCAGATGTGCAGTGTAGAAAGGGACTCGTGCAGGATATTCTTCTCTAGTGCCGATGCTTCGGATATGCCAGTGAGGGAGAGGCATGTTCAATAAATCGCCGTTTCATAGGATATAGTTTAACGCGAAATGGGGAAAAAGGAAAATTAGAAAAGAATAGTCGGATTATGGAGACAGTGATGAGCATAGTACTCTTGCGCGGTTCTCTTGCATCACCATAACCTTTAGGTTATAATTAGTTTCCAACTTGTAAAGTGCATTTACTATTAAAGGAGGAAACCGTGAGTAAAAAGAGACGTAGGACTTATGGTGGCGCGCCTCGTGCCCCGCGCCAACCGCGTGTTAATCAACAGGATGTGATGCAGCAGATCGAGCAGATGCAAGCTCAAATGCAGGAAGCTCTGGGGGATGAAAAGGTAACTGTCACCGCGGGCGGCGGAATGATCGCGGTAACTATGACCGGGCAACAGCAGTTGGAGGATATTATCATCAGTCCCGAAGTCGTTGACCCGAATGACATCGAGATGCTGCAAGACTTGATTATAGCGGCGATAAACGAAGCGATAGAGAAATCCCGCGCCTTGGCGGAGGAGAAATCCGGCACGTTGGTCAATGATTTGCTGGGCAGCATGGGTATGGGGGGCATGAATATTCCCGGTCTGTAACCGGATTTTTCTCAATGCCTTGGTTACTATGGAGGAAAGATGCAACCCTTACCCGAACCAGTCACGCGGTTGATTGAAGAGTTCAGTCGGTTGCCGGGTATTGGCCCCAAGAGCGCGCAGCGGCTGACTTTTTTTCTGTTGCGTTCTCCCAAAGAACAGGCTATATCTTTAGCGGAGGCGATTCAGCAGTTTAGAGAGCGCATAATTCTGTGCGATATTTGCTATAATATCACTGAGGAATCGCCCTGTTCGATTTGTCAAAGTGAAGAGCGCGATCGCAGTGTAATCTGTGTTGTGGAAGAACCATTAGACGTAGTCGCGATTGAACGCACTCGTGACTATAATGGCTTGTACCACGTTCTTCATGGAGCAATCGCGCCGGTAGATGGCATCATGCCCGAAGATTTGAAAATCTACCAACTCGTTCAACGCGTTGAGCGCGATCCCCCGCAGGAGATTATTCTGGCGACGAATCCCAACCTGGAAGGAGAGGCTACTGCCGCCTATTTGGAGCAACTGCTCAGCCCCAAGGGGATTCGCCTGACACGCCTGGCGCGCGGTTTGCCCGTCGGCGGAGATTTGGAATATGCGGATGAGATGACTTTGAGCCGCGCCCTAGCAGGTAGGCAGGAGATGTAGAAAAATGAAAATTGTGACGACTGATGAGATGCGCCGTATTGAGCGAGATGCTGACGCTGGAGGATTGTCTTACGAGACGATGATGGAAAATGCCGGACGCGCTGTTGCCGTCGCGGTTGAGGAACAACTGGATGAAATCCGCGATAAACAAGTTCTTGTGCTCGTAGGTCCCGGCAATAATGGGGGGGATGGTTTGGTCGCGGGGCGTTATCTGCACGATGCGGAGGCGCAAGTCACAATCTATATATGGAAACGCAATACGGAAAACGATGAAAACTATCGCCTGATTCAAGAACGCGATATCGAAGTCGTTTTCATGGAAGATGATGCTGATTTCGCGGTATTGCGCGAACGCGTCTCGCGAACCGATGTGATCATAGACGCGTTGCTGGGCACCGGAGTCACGCGCCCAATTGAGGGGAGTCTCAAAGAGATGTTGGAATTGATCAACGCTGAGATTCGAGCGCGCCGCGCTATCCCACTTCCCACTAACGCACTGATTGCTATCTCGCAAGTAGACGAGCGTTCTGATCATGCGCCGCTGATCGTCGCGGTGGACGTTTCCAGCGGGTTGAATTGCGACACCGGCGCGGTGGACGAAGTAAGCTTGTCCGCCGATGTGACCGTGACTTTCGGTTTTCCGAAGCCGGGACAGTTTCTGTTTCCGGGCGCGGCGAAAGTGGGAAAGCTCTTAGCCGCTGATATAGCCATTCCGCGAGAGTTGGCGAAAGATGTGAATTTAGAGCTGATAACGCCTGATATAGCGCGGAGTTTTCTTCCTGCTCGTCCAATCAATGCTCATAAGGGTACATTTGGCTGGGCGATGGTCGTTGCGGGATCTACTAATTACACCGGCGCGGCATATCTGGCAGGAGCAGCCGCGACGCGCGTCGGCGCGGGGTTGGTGACTATGGGCGTCTCCGCGCCGATATACCCCATCATAGCCGCGAAACTTACGGAAGCCACTTACTTGTTACTATCCCACGATATGGGGGCGTTGACCTCCAACGCGGTGAAAACGATACGAGAGAAATTGCCGCGCTATCGCGCTTTGTTGGTCGGACCGGGGCTAGGACAAGAAGATGTGACTATAGAGTTCGTGCAGCAGTTATTAGCTATGTCTGAACAGCCGCAGCATAGACCGCGCGTTGGATTTATCGCCGCGTTGGAAGAAGAATCGAAAACCGAAATGATAGAGTCTGAGTTACCCGCTTTGGTGATTGATGCTGATGGGCTGAACGCGCTGGCGAAAGTGGAGGAGTGGTGGCTCCATTTCCCCGCGCCCGCGATCCTGACGCCACATGCTGGCGAAATGAGCCGGCTGATGGACAAGCCAATCGATGAGATAAATGACAACCGCGTGGCTACCGCGCGAGACGCGGCGCGCAAATGGGGACATGTCGTCGTTCTGAAAGGCGCATACACGGTGATCGCTACTCCTGATGGGGAGATATTCATTAGTCCTTTTGCGAACGCCGGTCTGGCGTCCGCGGGTACAGGAGATGTGCTTGCGGGCACGATCGTTGGTTTGCTGGCGCAAGGGGTATTACCGCGCGACGCTGCGGTTTCAGGAGTGTATCTACATGGTCTATCAGGAGAACTGGCGCGAAATCAGCATGGCGCGGCGGGGATGGTGGCGGGCGATCTATTACCGCTACTGCCAAAAGCGTTGAAGAAGTTGCGCGGTTTTTGAGATTCGGGACCTAGATCGCTAAAAAGGCAATGTCTGCGTAGGGCGGCTGCGCGAAGCCTACCCGTAGGGGTATTCTTAGCCGCCATTTTATATA
>CAZSIG010000460.1:0-3671 GCA_964606195.1 uncultured Anaerolineales bacterium | reverse complement strand
ACGTGAAAAGATGAGGCGGGCGCGCGGCGAGAGGCGGCGCGCCCGTTTGTGTTATTTGCCTAGCGCGGTGAAACGGGGTAATATTTATGAGCGACAGTTTTTTTTGCCATGAATTCCTTGAGTTGGTTCGGACAAATTAGTGTAAATTCGTGAAATTCGTGGCAAAATCTCAGAGGTTTGGGCAAAGCATAGGAGGGCAAAAAATGAACGAGAACAAATTTACGGCAAAAGACTATTTACATACAGCCGCGCAGTTGACCTGGGGCTTACCGCAGAGCCTTGTCGGGCTGGCATGGCTCGCCGCGTGGCGCGCCAAAAATAAAGATGTGAAAATGCAGTGGCGGCGCGGGATCCTCGCCGCCACCTCGCCCGCGTACAGCGGCGGAATATCTTTGGGGTTAGTCACCATCGCGCAGGATGATGTGAATACGCTTAACCACGAATTCGGGCACTGTCTGCAATCGCTGTTATTGGGTCCCTTCTATCTACCCGTCATCGCGCTGCCCTCTCTGATTCTGAACATATTCTACCGTTTAGGACGCGTGAACATTGAGCAGTACTACCAGTTCTACACCGAACGCTGGGCGGACAAGTGGGGCGGCGTGGTTAGAGAAAAAATGGATATGTCACAGATGACTGCCGCGACATCTCCAACAAACGATGAGGCATAAGAAAAATATATGCCAGAAATCTCGCTGACCATTCGGCACGAATCGGGCTTGCACGCTCGTCCCCTCGCGGCGTTTGTCCAGACCGCGAAGCAGTTCGAGAGTGACATTGAGGTTGTTTACAATAAACAAGAAGTCAATGCCAAAAACTTGTTAGGATTACTGACTCTAGGCGTCGGCAAAGACACCGCGATAACCCTTCGCGCCTCTGGCTCAGATGCAGACCGCGCCTTGAACACTCTGAAAAGGCTCGTGGAAAACAATTTCGGAGAAGGGGCCATGAGGATTGCTACACTACCAATGGACGAAAATCACCCTCACCCCCAGCCCCTCTCCCTGAAAGGGAGAGGGGGGCAAGTTCCCTCTCCCCTGCGGGGAGAGGGTTAGGGTGAGGGGCGCGCGGCGCGGTTATATGAGCATATCGCCCGGCAACCGCGCCATGCCCCTGGCATCAATTTATTTTCGAGGTAGTTTCCATGAGCATAACTCTTCACCAATGAATGAAAATCGCCGCGCGGCGGTATGGGGATACCGTCCTGAAGTCGCGCCTCCTAGAGGGCGCAATCCCCATTGCGCCAGTTTATTTTCGGAGTAGTGTCAGCTTAAAAACCAACTTAGTATCTCTTTGTGTCCTTTGTAATTGAAAAAGCGTTTCTTAACAATATCTAATGATGAAAATACTACGCGGCATCGCGGCATCACCGGGATTTACCACCGGCTCGGCGTTCCATTTTCAGCGCACCGACATCGCGGTTAATCGCCGCACAGTGGATAATCCCCAAGAAGAATGGACACGCCTCGAAACCGCGCTGGAGACGGCGCGGCAACAACTACAAGAAGTTTGCGACGAGGCGGAAACGAAGCTGGGCACCAAAGACAGCGCGATATTTCAAGCTCAATTATTGATGCTCGAAGACACCGATTTACAAAATGCCATCAAAGCCGACATTATGGAACGCGCCATCAACGCCGAAGCCGCGCTGCTCGATGCCACCGAATCCTACGCGCAGAAATTGGAAGCGCTGAATGATGAGTACTTTCGCGCTCGCGCGGCAGATGTGCGCGATGTCGCCAATCGCCTCCTCCGTATCCTGCATGATGCGAACGAATCCCCCTGTCTCAGATTATCCGAACCCTCCATAATCCTAGCGCGCGACCTGACGCCATCGGATACGATATGCCTCGACAAATCATTGATATTGGGGTTCAGCACCGCGCAGGGGGGCGCGACTTCTCACACTTCCATCTTAGCCCGCGAGTTAGGTTTGCCAGCAATCGTAGGCGCGGGAAACGATATTCTGAATATCGCAGACGGCGCGCCCCTGATTCTGGATGGATATACCGGCACCCTAATCGTCAATCCCGACGACGCGACGATAGCGTGCTACCGAAAACGGCAATCGGGAGTCACCCAATCCCTATCTCTCGCTCGCGACCAGGCTCACGCCCCCGCGATAACTCATGATGGACACCGCGTCATCGTAGCCGCCAACGTCGGGAGCGTGCAAGGGGCGAAAAACGCGCTGGCGGCGGGCGCGGAGGGAATCGGACTGCTGCGCACGGAGTTCATCTACCTCGAAAGCGAACACCTGCCCGACGAGGAGGAACAATATCATGCCTACCGAGCCATTCTGGACACCTTCAATGACCGCCCCGTCACTCTGCGCACCCTGGACATCGGCGGTGATAAAAAGTTATCCTACTTAGATTTGCCCCCAGAAGCCAACCCCGCACTGGGGCTACGCGCCATTCGGCTGTGTCTGGCACGTCCGGAGCTGTTCAAGCCTCAACTACGCGCCGCGCTGCGTGCCGGAGCCGGGCGAAACCTCAAATTGATGTTTCCGATGGTCGCGACGCTTGAAGAGGTACGCGCAGCGCGCGCCTTGCTAGAGGAATGCCGCGCCGCGTTAGCATCTGAGGGAAAAGCGACCGCAGACACCGCGATGCAAATCGGTATCATGGTCGAAGTGCCCGCCGCGGCGATAATGGCGGAGCAGTTCGCCACGGTGGTGGATTTCTTCTCCATCGGCACCAATGACCTGAGCCAATACACTATGGCGGCAGATCGCACTAACGCGCAGTTATCCGCCCTGATGAGCGGGCTTCAGCCCGCAGTGCTGCGGCTGGTGCGCGATGTTATCGCCGCGGCGCACCGGCACGGCAAATGGGTCGGGATGTGCAGCGAACTCGCCAGCGAACCGCTATCTATTCCCATTCTGCTAGGTTTAGGGTTGGACGAGTTCAGCGTCAATCCCCCCGCGATTCCAGTAGTCAAAGAAATAATTCGCTCTACATCAATATCCGAGGCTCAAGAGTTAGCCCGCGCCGCGCTAGAAATGGATAGTTCCGACGCGGTGCGTCAATTGGTACACCAGCGCGTGTTTGCTGACAGCGCATGATTCAACTATTCTAAGCCCCAAGCCCCGCCTTAAATGCAATGCGGTTTCGCTCAGCCCCGCGTTTCCACCGCGTCTCTATTACCTCTTGTACCACCGCCGCATCTAAAACCTCGCACAACTTGGTATGCCCCAACGCTGCGCCTAGCACGTAAACGTTCGCCGCGACCGGCACGCCCTCGTGCTCCGGCAAATCATCTTCGACATAAACTAACCGCGCACCCACTTTTTCGATTTGCCGGCGCACCTGCTCCACTTCGGGATAATCCGCCTTATCCAACATCACCGCGGTCGGTAGCCATTTGTGCCCAAATAGTACAAATTCTCCATCGGGTTTCGCGAACCGCACCGCCTTAAGCGCCTCCGACAGTTCCATCGCGATAACCAAATTCGCGCCTCGCTCTGGAATATTCGGTCCCACTACCGCGCGTCCCAAGCGCACCTGCGCCTTGACGAAGCCACCGCGCTGCGCCATTCCCTTAGTCACCTGATAATTAACCGGTACATCTAATCGCTGCGCTGTCTCCGCGATAATCTCGCCGATGGTCAGCACCCCCTGTCCGCCTACACCTACTAGATAGATGTCATAATTCATGTCACAATCTCC